>NZ_JBPJSP010000010.1:0-177733 GCF_051225715.1 Azospirillum sp. ST 5-10 | reverse complement strand
CTCACCATCCGCGTCTCGGGCTACGCCGTGAACTTCATCAAGCTGACGCGCGAGCAGCAGCTCGACGTCATTTCCCGGACCTTCCATGACAAGCACTGACAGCAAGACGCACGCGGTCGCGGCTCCCCCTCCGGGGGGAGCCGTCTCCGGCTGGGTCCACTCCGTCGAGACCGGCGGCACCGTGGACGGGCCGGGCGTGCGCTACGTCCTGTTCCTCGCCGGCTGTCCCCTGCGCTGCCTCTACTGCCACAACCCGGACACCCAGCACATGCACGACGGGCGGCGCGTCGCGTCGACCGAGGTGCTGGAGGACATCGCCAACACCGCCGGCTTCCTGCGGCACGGGCGCGGCGGCGTCACCGTCACCGGCGGCGAGCCGCTGGTGCAGCCGGAGTTCACCGCCGCCATCCTGCGGGGCTGCAAGGCCATCGGCCTGCACACCGCGCTGGACACGTCCGGCTTCCTCGGCAGCCATGCCGACGACCATCTGCTGGACGACACCGACCTGGTCCTGCTCGACATCAAGGCGTTCAAGGAAGCCACCTACCGCGCGCTCACCGGCGTGCCGCTGCGCCCGACCCTGGAGTTCGCCGAGCGCCTGTCGCAGATGGGCAAGGCGATCTGGCTGCGCTACGTGCTGGTGCCGGGCCGCACCGACGACCGCAAGGAGATCGCGGAGCTCGCCGCGTTCGCCGCCGGCCTGGGCACCGTGCAGCGCGTCGACGTGCTGCCCTTCCACAAGATGGGCGAGCACAAGTGGCGCGAGCTCGGCCGCCCCTACGCGCTCTACGACACCGAGCCGCCCTCCCCCGAGCTCACCGCCGAGGTGCGCGGGATCTTCCACGCCGCCGGGCTGAACGCGCCGTGAGGGCGCGGTCCCGACAGTCCGAAGGCGGACCGTCAGGCGCGCCTTTTGGCCTTCTGCTCATGCTCTATGGAAGACCGGAGCACCGCGTTTAGAACCCGCGGCGTCCCCATCACACCCGCACGGCCGCCCGCACCTCGGCCGGGAACAGGTCGTCGGCGGTCAGCCGGCGGCCGGTCAGGCCCTGGTCGTGGGCGTAGCGGCAGAAGGCGTCGAGCGTCGTCCGGTTGGCGTCGACGCCGTAGGGCCAGGGATCGCCGCCGAAGCGCTCCACCACCTCGGTGGCGAGGCTGGCCGCCCAGGGCAGCGGCACCCGGGCCGAGGCGACATCGACCATCCGCTCGACGCTGCGCCGCTTGGCCTCCTCGAACGCCTTCAGCAGGCTCATGGCCGCCCAGGGGTGGCGCTCGAACACCGCCTGGCGCATGGTCAGCACGTGCATGATCGGGAAGATGCCGGTGTCGGCGTGGTAGCGCATCTCCTCGCCGCGCGGATCGTCGAAGAGGCGGCGCACCCGCGGGTCGCCGGCGATGAAGGACGCGGGCGGACGGGCGCTGATGGCGGCGTCGATGGCGCCGGACAGCAGCATCTCGTTCAGGCTGGCCTCGGGCCGGCTCTCGTAGCGCACGCCGGCCGGCAGGGTGAACTCCACCTTCTCGCCGCGGCCCGGCTGGTTGACGCCGGCCTGCACCCAGCGGATGGCGGCGAGGTCGACGCCGTAGCTCTCCTTCAGGAAGCCGCGGGCGTAGATGCCGGCGGTCTGCGCCCATTCGGGAATGCCGACGGTGCGGCCCTCGAGGTCCTTGGGCGCGACGATGCCGCGGTCGGCGCGGACGTAGACGGCGGAGTGGCGGAAGACCCGCGACGGGAACACCGGGATGCCGACCATGCCGCCGCCGCCGTTGGCCTGCAGGGTGACGAACTTGGCGGTCGACATCTCGGAGACGTCGAACTCGCGATTCTTCAGGAAGCGGAAAAAGATCTCCTCGATCGGCAGGAGCAGCGGCGTCAGCACGATGCCGTCGGGACGGACCAGGCCGCTGGTGACGTCGCGCACGTGGTCGCAGTCGACGACGGCCATGGCGAGGTGGAGGCGCGCCGTGCCGCCGTCTTGCACGTAGTCGGCCGGCCGCTGGGCGGAAGTGGGCAGGGACATGAAGGCTCTCCGAAGGCGATCAGCCGGTCAGGGAAGAAGGGCTTCCAGAAGCCAGCCGCGGTCGAGCGGCATGGCGAGGACGCCGTGGAAGAGGAGTTCGACGACGAGGGACACGCCGACGCCGAGCGCCAGCGCCGGCCCGCGCCGGGCCCCGGCGGCCAGCGCGTAGGCCACCGCGAACAGCGGCAGGCCGAAGCGCAGGCCGAACAGGACCAGCACCGCCAGCAGGCCGCCCAGCCACCACAGGGCGGCCGCGCGGAACGGCCCGCGCTCGCCGTCGTCGCGGCCGGCCGGCAGGGCACCGGCGACGATGAGCGCCGCCATCAGCGTGAGGAAGCCGGCGGCCATGGCCGGGAACAGGTTGGCGGCGCCGGGATAGTCGCCGATGGTCAGGCCCCACAGCACGAGCAGGTCGACCAGCAGCGTCGTGGCGACGGCGAAGGAGACGAGGGGGCGGCTCACGGATGGGACCTCCGCATCAGGGTACGGACCCGGGGACCGGCCACGGCGGCGACGGTGAGCGCGATCAGCACCAGCGAGATCGGCCGCAGCAGGAAATCGGCGCCGTAGACGTTGAGGGTGATCTGGAAGTAGCGCTCCACCGCCGGCCCGAGGACGAAGCCCAGGAGGAAGGCGGCGCGGTTGAAGCCGAGGCGGACGAGCAGCATGCCGAGCAGCCCGGCCCCGAACAGGGCGACGACGTCGCGCATGTCGTTGGCCGTGGAGTAGCCGCCGAGCACCACCAGGGACATCAGGCCGGGCACCAGGAAGGCCCTCGGCACGTAGAGCACGCGGGTGAGCAGCGGCGCCAACGCCACCATCAGGCCGGCGGCCAGCACGTTGGCGACCGCCAGGACCACCACCAGCCCGACGCCGATGTCCATGTGCTCCTTCAGGAAGTCCGGGCCGGGCTGGAGCCCCAGCACCAGGAAGGCGCCCAGCAGCAGCGCCATGCCCGACGAGCCGGGAATGCCGAACGCCAGGGTCGGCACGAGGGCGCCGCCCTCCTTGGCGTTGTTGCTGGCCTCCGGCGCGATGACCCCCTCGATGACGCCGGTGCCGAAGCGTTCCGGGTTGCGGTCGGCCTGGCGGGCGGCGGCGTAGGCGACGAACGGCGAGGTCTCGCCGCCCACCCCCGGGATGAGGCCGATCACCGAGCCGATGGCCGAGCTGCGCAGGGTCAGCGGCCAATGGCGGAACACCGCCGCGATGCCCCCGAGGACCTGCCGTCCGGCCAGGGTTCCCGCCGGCTTGGCGAGCACCTGCCCCGACATCAGCGAGGCCAGCTCGGGGATGGCGAACAGGCCGAGCGCCAGCGGCACCAGCCGCAGCCCGTCCAGCAGATACTCCGAACCGAACCAGTAGCGCGGCACGCCGGAGATCGGCTCGTCGCCGATGAAGCTGACGAAGATGCCGAGCGCGCCGGCGAACAGCCCCTTGGCCGGCGACCCCGTGCCCACCGCCGCCAGGAAGGTCAGGCCCATGAGCGACAGCAGGAAGGTGTCGGCCGGGCCGAACATCATGACGACCGGCTGCAGGACGGGCAGCAGGACGATCAGGACCAGCGCCCCGAAGACGCCGCCGACGGCCGACGCGGTCAGCGCCGCGCCGACGGCCAGGCCGCCCTGTCCCTTGTTGCGCAGGGGCACGCCGTCGACGACGGTGGCGGCGTTGGGCGGCGATCCCGGGATGCCCAGCAGGATCGCCGTCACCGAACCGCCGGTGTAGACCACGGCGTGCGCGGTGAGCAGGAAGGCCAGGCCGGCCATGCTGTCCATCCCGTAGACGAAGGGGATGAGCATGGCGAGCGCCGTCAGGCCGCTCAGGCCCGGCAGCAGCCCGAACAGCAGGCCGAGCGGCAGCGCCGCGGCGACCGCCATCAGGACGTCGCCGCGCAGCGCCAGGGCCGTGCCCTGGATGACGCTGTCCCACATGGAACGATCCCCCGCGCTCAGAAGTACTTGTCGAGGAGGACGGAGCGGACGATCGCCAGACGCTCTTCGGGCAGGTTGCCGAAGGCGTCGTCGACCGCCGCCTTGACCTGCTCGGCCGGGGCGTAGTCGATGGGCAGTTCCTTCAGCTCGGCCTCCTTCAGGACGGCCGGGTCGGTCAGCACCGTTTCGACCGCCTGGCGCAGGAAGGCGACGCGGTCCCCGGGCGTGCCGGGCACGGTGACGAGGGCGCGGCCGATGTCGGCGACGCTGGAACGGAAGTCGATGAGGTAGGCCTTGTCCTTGGGCACCTCGGCCGCCTCGAAGACGGTGGGCACGTCGGGCATCAGCGGGGAGCGCTTGCGGCCGACGATGGCCACCGGCACCAGCTTGCCGCCCTGGGCGTAGTCGCGGGCGCTGCGGTCGGTCACCGCGAACCCGGCGGCGTCGCCGCGCATGGCCGCCAGCGCCGCCTCGCTCGACCCCTTGTAGCCGACGATCATCTTGCACGCGAGGTCGAGGGCGGCGCACACCACCGCCGCCGTGTCGGTCGGCCCGTCGGCGCGGCCGATGCCCGAGAAGGTGAGGGTCTCGCCCTTCCTGCTGGCGGCGATCATGTCGGCCAGCGAGCGGTACGGCGATTCACCGCTGGCGAGCATCGTCCACGCCTCCGCCGACACCCGGCCGAGGAAGGTCATCTCGCGCATGTCGAAGCGCACCGCCGGGGATTCGGTGATCTGCCCGAGCGCCGCCGGCACGCCGTTGACGATGGCGATGGTCAGGCCGTCGGCCTTGCCGCGCTGCACCTGGTTGATGGCGGTCATGCCGCCGCCGCCCGGACGGTTCTCGACGATCACCGTGGCGCCCGTCGCCTTCTCCAGGTGCGGCGCCATCAGGCGGGCGTACTGGTCGAAGCCGCCGCCGGGGCCGTAGCCGACGACGAAATGGATGACCTCGCCCTTGTAGAAGTCGGCGGCGCTCTCGGCGCGCGCCAGGCCGGCGCCGGCGATCATCATGACGGCCGCGGTCGCGGCCAGGAACGTACGGCGAAGCATCGCTGCCCCTCCCAATTTGCTTGTTATGCGGACATGTTAGGGGGGCCATGGTGGGACGGCAAAGCAGCGGCGCTTCTGCCTGCCAAAAGTTTTTGTTATAGCTTGCGGACCGAAACCGCGCAGGCCCGCCCGTGGACATCCGCCAGCTCCGCTATTTCGTCGCCGTCGTCGAGGCCGCCAGCTTCACCCGCGCGGCCGAGCGCCTGGGCGTCACGCAGCCGGCGCTGGGCCAGCAGATCCGCGCCCTGGAGGAGCAGCTCGACGTCGCCCTGATCGTCCGCCATTCCCGCGGCGTCACGCCGACCGAAGCCGGCCGGGCGCTGGCCGAGGAGGCCCGCAACATCCTCGCCGGCGTCGAGGCGGCGACGGCGCGGGTGAAGGGGTTCGCCGACCAGCCCCAGGGGACGGTGACGCTGGGGCTGACTCCCAACACCAGCAGCCGGCTGGCCGGGCCGCTGCTGCGCAAGGCGGCGGCCGAGGCGCCGAAGATCCGGCTGTCCCTGGTGGAGGAGATGTCGGCCGTGCTGATGGACTGGGTGGCGGCGGGCGAGCTGTCGATGGCGCTGGCCTACAGCGCCACCGCCCTGCCGGGGCTGCGCTGGGAGCCGGTGCTGGAGGAGGCGCTGTTCTTCGTCGAGAGCGCGGCCCGCGGCAAGCGCGACGGCGGCACCATTCCGTTCGCCGCCGTGGCGAGCCACGCCCTGGTGGTGCCGGGCACCAAGCACAGCACACGGCGCGTCCTCGACGCCACCGCGGCGGCGGCCGGGATCGCCCTCGACATCGTCCACGAGGTGCAGTCGGTGGCGCTGATGCGCGACCTCGTCGCCCAGGGCATGGCCGCCACGGTCATGCCGCTGGGCTCGGTGCGCAAGGAGGTGGCCGCCGGCGAGCTGATCGCCAAGCGCATCGTCGAGCCGGAGATCCGCCGCGACCTGTTCCTGGTGCAGTCCGACCGCCGGCCGCTGACGCGGGCGGAGCAGGCGCTGAAGCAGATGCTGCGGCCGCTGGTCCAGGCGGAGATCGAACGCTCCGACGGCGTCTGGTCGCCGGTGGCGCGGCGCCGCGACGCGGTGGCGCGGATCGGCCGCTTCCGGGCGCGCGGGCCGGCCTGACCGCGCCGACCCGCACCTCTCAGGCACCGCGGCGCGCGGCGCGCTTGCGCCACCACACGTACACGCCGGTCACCGACAGCACCGCGACGCCCAAGCCGGCGAGGGACACGGCGATGCGGCCGGGCAGGCCGGCGACGTCGCCGCCGTGGATCGGCGCCTGCCACTGCACGAAGCGCTGGCCGGCCGTGCCCTGCCCCGGCACCTCGGCGCCGAGCAGGCGCCCGTCGGTGCCGTGGAGGAACAGCCACGCCGCCCCGAACGGGGCGTCGTGGTCGCCGAAGCCGACCCCGAAGAAATTGTACTCGAAGCTGTAGTAGAGCTCCCCCACCCGCTCCGCGACGCCGAGACGCGCCGCTTCGGCCTCGGCCAGCGCCACCGCGTCGGCGTGGGTGAGCGCGGTCGTGCCCAGGTCCTGCGGCGGCAGGCGGGAGCGCTGCTCGTAGACGCTGGCCGGGGCCGGGGACAGCAGGGAGACCGCCGGCTTGAACACCGGTTCCGCCAGGTTCATGGCGATGCTGCTGAAGGCCACCGGCAGCAGGATCAGCCACAGCCAGAGGCCGCCGGCACGGTGCAGGTCGAAGCCGATGCGGAAGGCGCCGCCGCCCTTCACCGCCCAGGCGCGGCGCCATTTGGCGAGGAAGGGCCGCCCGCGCGGGAAGGTCAGCACCAGGGCGGCCAGGCAGTCGAGCGTCCACAGGATCGCCACCGCCCCCATCAGCCAGATCCCCCAGGACCCCGGCAGCAGCAGCCGGTAGTGCAGCTCCAGCAGGAACGGCACCAGGTTCTCCGCCCCGAAGCAGCAGGCACCCCAGCGGCGCCGGCCCTGCTCGGCGCCGGTCGCCGGGTCGAGATAGACGACCTCCGGCTCCCCCGCCGCCGGTGCCCGCGGCACCGTCGCCAGGAGGGCCGCGTGGCCGGCGTCGTCCGGCACCTCCATGTACCAGACCAGGCGCGTCGGGTTGGCCCGCTCGTAGCCGGCGATCAGGTCCGGCCCCGGCAGGACGGGGCCGGCGCCGGAGGCGTGATAGAAGTGCGGGTTCAGCCACGCATCGATCTCGTGCTGGAAGGCGAGCACGCTGCCGGTCAGGCCGGCGACGGCGAGGAACGCCGCCGTCGCCAGCCCGGCCCAGCGGTGCAGCCGGACGAGGAGGGCGCGCATCAGAACCGGTGCGTCAGGGTGGCGGTGACGCTGCGCTCCTCGCCGAAGTAGCAGTTGGCGAGCTCCAGGCAGGACGCCACGTAGTTCTTGTCGAACAGGTTGTTGGCGTTGATGCGCACCTGCGTGCCAGGGAGCCCGAGCGCCTCCAGCCCGTAGCGCAGCGAGAGGTCGACCACGGCGTAGCTCGGCACCTTGGTGGTGTTCCGCGAGTCCGCCCAGGTCTCGCCGACGTAGCGCACGCCGGCGCCCAGGCTGAGATGCTCCAGCGGCCCCTCGATGAAGGCGTATTCCGCCCACAGGGAGGCCATGTGCCTGGGGATCTGCGGCGGCGTGTTGCCCTGCTTGCCGTCGGGCGAGGTCTTGTACTCCGTGTCGAGGAAGGTGTAGCCGGCGAGCAGGCGCAGGCTGTCGGTGACCTGCAGCCGGCCTTCGAGCTCGATGCCGCGCGAGCGGATGGTGCCGACGGGGTGGTAGACGAAGGTGTTCGGGTCAGCGACCGCGACGTTCTCCTGCTCGAGATGGAAGACGGCGGCGGTGAGCAGGCTGCGGCTGCCCGGCGGCTGGTACTTCACGCCGGCTTCGTACTGCACCCCTTCGGTGGGCGCCAGCGGGCCGCCGTCGGCCCCGGTGTAGAGGCTGGGGTTGAAGGACTCGGCGTAGCTGGCGTAGGGCGCAATGCCGCTGTCGAAGAGGTAGAGCAGCCCGGCCTGCTTGGTGAACTTGGCCCGGTCCTCGCCGGCCTCGGTGCCGGCGATGCGGTCGCGGTTGGTGCGCTCCGCCCAGTCCTGGCGGCCGCCCAGGGACAGCCGCCAGCCGCCCCAGGCGATCTGGTCCTGGAGATAGACGCCGGTCTGCTCCAGGCTGCGGGTCGCCCGCATGGGATAGGCGCCGCTGACCTCGGTGTTGCCGTAGGCCGGGTCGAAGGCGTCGATGCTCGCAGCCGAGCCGAACTCCCAGTCGTTCTTGGAGCGGCGGTGCTGGTAGTCGAAACCGGCGAGCACGGTGTGGGTCAGCGGCCCGGTGGCGAAGTCGGCCTGCACCTGGTTGTCCACCGCCAAGGCCTGCAGGGACTCGTCGCCGCCGCCGTAGTAGCGCGCGAGCAGACTGCCGTCGCCGGCCCAGCCGATCTGGTAGACCTGATCGATGTGCACGTCGGAATCGAGGTAGCGCAGGTTCTGGCGCACCGTCCAGGTGTCGTCGAAGCGGTGTTCGAGCTGGTAGCCCACCATCTTCTGCGTGCGCTCGAACGCTTCGAGATCGGGCTCGCCGTCGAAGAAGTGGCGTGAAATGTACTGGCCGTTGCGGGGAAAGAGGGCACCCTCGGCCGGAGCGCCGTTGTGCGTGCCGCCCTCGGGATCGCGCTGAAGATAGGCCATCGCCGTCAACGTCGTGTCCTCGGTGAGGCGCATGGTGACCGACGGCGCGATGGCGTACCGCTTCTCCTTGGCATGATCGAACTGGGTGTCGGCGGCGTCGGCCAGGCCGACGATGCGGTAGGCGGCCCGGTCCGATTCGCCCAGCGGTCCGCCCACGTCGAAGGCGACGCCGCGCTGCCGGTTGGTCCCGAAGGTCGCCTCGATCTCGGCGAAGGGCTCGAACAGCGGCTTCTTGCTGGTCATGGCGATCAGGCCGCCCGGCGAGTTCTGGCCGTAGAGCACGGACGCCGGCCCCTTGACCGCCTCGATGCGCTCCAGGAAATAGGGATCGACCTGCATCGAGCTGTAGGTCGCGTCGTCGCCCAGGACCTTCAGCCCGTCGAGGAAGACGTTGTTGATGCTGCGGTCGACGATGCCGCGCAGGATCACGTAGTCGTAGCGGTTGGAGGCGCCGACCTGGCCGGTGAAGGCGCCCGGCGTGTAGCGCATCGCCTGCATCACCGTCTTGGACCCCTGGTCCTCGATCTGCTCGCGCGGCACCACCGAGACCGAGCGCGGCGTCTCGACGATCGGCGTCGCCGCCTTGGTGCCGGCGGCGCTGTGGGTGGCGACGTAGCCGTCCACCGGCCCGGCGACGTCGCCGCCGGCCTGCCGTCCCTGCACGGTCACGGGGTCGAGGACCATGGCGCCCTCGCCCGCCACCGTCTCGAGGACGGCGGTGCCGGGGTTGCTCATGCGGTGGGTGTAGCCGGTCCCCGCCAGCAGGCGGCCGAGCGCCTCGTCGGCGGTGTAGGTGCCGCGCAGCGGGCTCGACGCGCCGTCCAGCCCCTGCGCGCTCTGGCGCACGACCTGGATGCCGGTCGCCGCCGTGAAGTCGGCCAGCGCCGCCAGCAGCGGCTTGGCCGGGATGTCCAGCGCGAAGGTCCGCGCCGCCTGCGCGACCTGCACCGGCGCCGCCTCCGCCCGCGCCCCGGCACCGCCGGCCAGCCCCGCCAGCACCAACGCCGCCAGCGACACGCCGGCGCGCCATCCCCCGATTCCCTTGATCCCCGTCATGCCCCGTTCCCATTGTTCGCGAATGCGTTTCACTCGCACCAATGTCGGAACGAGCCGGCGGGGATCTCTCCTCATCATTTTTTGCCGTCAGCGGTGAATCACCGTGGCGATGCCCGGCACCGTGGTGGTGCGCACCCCGAGCGCGCTGCGCAGGGCGTCCAGCACGGCGTCGGGGTCGTCGGCCCGGAACACGCCGGACAGCGCCATTCCCTGGAGGTCGCCGCCGGCCACCAGCACCCGGCCGCCGCTCAGGCGGTCGAGGGCGGCCGCCACCTCGCCGAGCGGCGCCCGGTCGAAGACGACCAGGCCGCGCCGCCAGGCCGACGCCGTGTCCGCCGCCACCGGCTGCGGCGCCGACGCCTGGCCGGCCACCACGCGGGTGCGCTGCCCCGCCGACAGCACGACGCCGCCCTCCGGCCGGCCGTCCGCCGCCACGGCGACGGTTCCCCGTTCGACCGTCACGGTGACGCCGCCGCCCTGCCGCTCGACGTCGAAGGCGGTGCCGAGCACCCGTGCCGCGACGTCGCCGGCCACCACGCGGAAGCCGCGCCGGGAATCGTGGACGACGTCGACCCAGACGCGGCCGCGCCGCAGCACCACGGTGCGCTGGGCGTCGTCCAGGGAGACGGACACCGCGCTGTCGGCGTCGAGGACCAGGCGCGACCCGTCGACCAGCACCGACTCGCGGCGTTCGCCGGGCGCCGTGGCGTAGTCGGCCAGCGCCCGGTCGACGAGACCGGGGTCGCGCCACAGCGCCCCGACCGCCAGCAGCAGGACCGCGGCCGCCGCCGCCAGCGCCGGCAAGACCCGGCGGCGCGCCGGTGGCGGCGCCGGCCGGCGGTACCAGCCGCCGGCGCCGAGGCGTGCGGCCGGCGCCGCGACACGCGCCCACAGCGCCTCGGCCTCGGCGAAGGCCCGGCGGTGCTCGGGCGCCGCGGCGAGCCAGACGCCGAAGGCGGCGCGGTCGGCCGGGGTCGCCATCGGGTCCTTCAGGCGGACGTACCAGGCGAGCGCGTCCCGCGCCGTCCGGTCCGTCCCGTCTCCGTCCGTCGTCATGGTCGCAACCGATGGCTTCGGCGGGCCACCGCGGCAACCGCCCTCTCTCGATACAGTACGATGGGGAGAGCGCGCGTCCTCATCCCTCAACGCGCCCGCCGGTTGGGCAGCCGACGGCGGCAGCGGTCGAGGGCGCGGATCATGTCCTTCTCCACCGTGCTGACCGACACCCCGAGCGCCGTGGCGATCTCGGCGTAGGTCAGGCCGTCCAGGCGGTTGAGGAGGAAGACGCGCTGCGTGCGCTCCGGCAGGGTCGACAGGGCGTCCCGCAACGCCTCCAGTTCCTCGCGCGCGGCGACGGCGTGGTCGGCCGGGGCGCCGTCGTCGGGCACCTCCTCCGGCACCGCCCCATGGTCGGCCCGCGCCCGCTGGGCGCGCAAATGATCGATCGCCAGGTTCTGCGCGGTGCGGAACAGGTAGCCCGCGTCGACCACCGGATCGGCCCGGTTCCACAGGCGCAGGAACGCGTCCTGGGCGAGGTCCTCCGCGGTCGCCCGGCAGCCGACCATCCGCCCGACCAGACGCACCACCCGCGACCGCTCGACGGCAAAGAGCTGGGCCAGGGCGATGAGCTTGGTGGTCATGCGGCGAAACGGAAGGACGGGGCTTCGGCATCGGCCGGGGCCGACGCCATCCCGTCTATCGCAAGTGACAATCATTTTCAAGAATGACCGGCCCGGCCGGGATGACCGGGCTCGGCTCCCCGCCCGTCCGGCAAAGCGCCGGGAAAGCCGGGCGCGGTCACGGTGCAGGCCCCTCACCCACCGTCGCGTTTGTGCTTGCCCGCCCGCGGGACGCGTGGTTCCTTGGACGGGTGCACGCTCCGAGTGGCGGAGGCAGGACCATGGGTGAACCGGGACGGTGGCTGCGCCGAGCGCTGTGGTGTTCGGTCGGGGTGGCGGCGGCCGTCGCCGCGCCCGCGGCGGCGCGCGCCGACGACACCCTGGCGCGGGTGCGCGAGCGGGGCGAGCTGCGCTGCGGCGTCGACCTGACGCCGGGCTTCAGCGGCATCGACGCCGAGGGCCGGGCGCGCGGCTTCGACGTGGACTTCTGCCGCGCCGTGGCCGCCGCCACGCTGGGCTCGGCCGACGCCATCTCCGTCCACCGCATCAACACCGCCAACAAGTTCAAGGCCCTGGTGGCCGGCGAGATCGACGTCGCCTTCGGCATGACCACCTGGACCTTCTCCCGCGACACCGCGCTGGGCACCGCCTTCCCGTCGGTCTATTTCTACGACGGCCAGGGCTTCATGGCGTGGCGCGACCTCGGCGTCGCCCGCGCCGCCGACGCCGCCGGCCGCACCGTGTGCGTGCAGGCCGGCACCACCTCGGAAGCCAACCTCGAGGGTGCCATCCGGCGCGGCGAGCTGGCCCTGGTGCCGCTGCGCGCCGGCAGTTCGGAGGAGAAGTTCGCCGCCTTCGCGCAGCGGCGCTGCGATCTCGTCACCGGCGACCGCAGCGAGCTGGCGGCGCGCGCCGCCACCATGACCGTGCGCCCCGGCCAATGGGTGGTCCTGGCCGAGACCATCTCCCGCGAACCGCTGGGGCCGGTGGTGGCGCAGGGCGACCCGCGCTGGTTCGCCATCGTCCGCTGGACCGTCCTGGCGACCATGGTCGCCGAGGCCAAAGGAGTCGCGTCCGGCAACGTCGCGACCCTGGCGGACAGCGACGACGGGGAGATCCGCCGGCTCGCCGGCGGCGACGCCGCCTTCGGCGACGCCCTCGGCCTCGACGCGCAATGGGCGCGGCGGGTGATCGCCTCGGTGGGCAACTACGGCGAGATCTTCGCGCGCAACCTGGGCACCGGCACGCCGCTCGGCCTGGAGCGCGGCCGCAACGCCCTGTGGCTGGACGGCGGCCTGCACTACGCGCCGCCGCTGCGGTGAGCGGCCGCCGGCCCGCCGGCGATCAGATCGCCAGATAGTCGCGCCGCAGCTCGGCGTTCTCCAGCACCTCCCTGGCGGTCCCGGTGTAGGCGACCGTGCCCATGTCGAGGATCACCGCGCTGTCGGCGAGCTCCAGGGCGGCGATGGCGTTCTGCTCGACGATGACGGTGGTGATGCCCAGGCGCTTGACCTCCTGCAGGATCGATTCGATCTCGCGGACGATCTGCGGCGCCAGCCCCTCGTAGGGCTCGTCCAGCAGCAGGAGCTTGAGGTCGCGGGCGAGCGCCCGGGCCACCGCCAGCATCTGCTGCTCGCCGCCCGACAGGGTCGTCGCCTCCTGGCGCCGCCGTTCGGCCAGCCGCGGGAAGTGCTCGTAGATCTGCTCGATCGGCCAGCCCAGCGGTGCCGCGACCTGGGCGAGGATCAGGTTCTCCTCGACCGTGATGCCGGGGATGATGCGGCGGTCCTCGGGGACGAGCTGGACGCCGGCGCGCGCCGCCTGGTGGGCCCGCATCTGGTGGAGCGGCTGGCCGGCCAGCCAGATCTCGCCCTGGCGCAGGGCCGGGTGGTCGGCGCGGGCGATGGTGCGCAGGGTGGAGGTCTTGCCGGCGCCGTTGCGGCCCAGCAACGCCACGATCTCGCGCTCGCGGATGGTGAAGTCGACGCCCTGGACGATGTAGCTCTCGCCGTAATAGGCGTGGACGTCGCGGCAGGCGAAGTAGGCGGCGCCGGCCGCCGCCGGTGTCCGCGCCTCGTCGATGGCAATCGCGGTCATTGGTGGTGCGCTCCCCCGAGATAGGCTTCCTGGACGCGCGGGTTGGCCCGCACCTGTTCGGGCGTGCCCTCGGCGATCACCGTCCCCTGGGCCAGCACGGTGATGCGCTCCGACAGGGAGAACACCACGTGCATGTCGTGCTCGATGACGATCTTCGTCATCCCCTTGCGCGAGAGGTGGCGCAGCAGGTCGATGGTCGTGTTGGTGTCGTGGCGCGACATGCCGGCCGTCGGCTCGTCGAGCAGCAGCAGCCGCGGCTTGGCGGCCAGGCACAGCGCCAGCTCCAGCCGCCGCTTGTCGCCGCGCGACAGGTGCTGGGCCTCGTCGCGCAGGTGGTCGCCGAGGCCGACGTCGTGCAGATGCTCGGCCGCCTCGTCGAGGATGGGGTGGCCGGGCTGCAGGGATTCCAGCACGCCGAAGCTGAACTGGCCGTCGCGCCGGGCCAGCGCGGCGATCGCCACGTTCTCCTGCAGGGTGAGGCCGGGGAAGATCTGCGGCGTCTGGAAGACCCGGGCGATCCCCTTCTGGATGATGGTGTGCGGCGACAGGCCCTTGAGCGCCTCGCCGGCGTAGGTGATGGTGCCGTGGTCGGCCTGGATCAGGCCGATCAGCACGTTGAGCAGGGTCGACTTGCCGGCCCCGTTGGGGCCGATGATGGCGTGGATGGTGCCCTCCTCCACCGTCAGGTTGACGTCGTTGAGGGCGCGCAGGCCGCCGAAGCTCTTCGACACGCCGCGCACCTCGAGGATCGGCCGACCGGCCATTCGCGTCTCCATGGGTTGGGGTCAGCCCCTTCAGTCTCAGCCTTCGTCGTCGCCGCGGTCGAGGCGGCGGTGCGGGCGGGAGTCGGCGGCCGGGGACATGTCGGGGACGTTGTGGCGCCGCGCCCGGATGCGGTGGCCGGTGGCGCGCCAGAGCTGGCGGCCGAGGTCGGCGAAGCCGCCGGGCAGGAAGATGACGATGCCGACGAAGATGATGCCGAGCACCAGCTTCCACTGCTCGCCGATGAAGGCCTGCACCACGTTCTCGAAGTACAGCATGAAGGCGGCCCCCGCCATCGGCCCGATCAGGGTGCCCACACCGCCGATCACCGACATGATCACCACCTCGCCCGAGGTCGACCAGTACAGGTACTTGGTCGCCACGTAGGGCTCGTAGATCACCATCAGCGCGCCGGCCAGCCCGGCGTACATGGCGCTGATGACGAAGCCGGCGAGCTTGTAGGCGAAGACGTTGACGCCGGTGTACTCCAGCCGCATCGGGTTCTCCTTGATGGAGCGCAGCATCAGCCCGAAGGGGGAGCGGCGGATCACCATCGCCACGGCGAAGCCGAGGATCAGCAGCACCGCCGACAGCAGGAACACGGCGTGCTCGCTGAGCGGCGAGCCGAACAGGCTGGGCGACTGCAGGCCGGTCAGGCCGTTGTCGCCGCCGGTCCAGGCCTGCAGCGTGGAGGACAGCACCAGCGCGTGGATCATCTCGGCGAACGCCAGGGTCAGCACCGAGAAGTAGATGCCCGAGCGCCGCAGGGTCAGGAAGCCGAGGATCAGGGCGATGACCAGGGTGCCGCCCAGGGAGAGCGCCAGCGCCGGCAGGATGTCCGCCGACAGGTGCTTCAGCGACAGTCCGGCGAAGTAGGCGGCCGCCCCGAAGAAGGCGGCATGGCCGAAGGAGAGATAGCCGGTGAAGCCCAGCAGGATGTCGAAGCCGAGCGCGAACAGCGCCCAGATCGCGATCTTGGTGGCCAGCGCCTCGTAGCCGGCGATCCACACCAGCCAGGTCGGCATCGTCACGACGACGACGGCGAAGACCGCCAGGACCACCCAGTCGATCCGCGGGAGCCGGACGGAGGGGCGCGCCGCCGGGCGCCGCCGGGCCGCGCCGCCGCGGTCGTTGGCGGTCTCGGTGCTCGAGCTCATTCGAAGACTCCCTTGGTGCCGAACAGGCCGCGCGGCCGGACGAGGAGCACGACCACGGCGATGAGGTAGACGACGATCTGCTGCAGGCCGGTCAGCACCGCCTTCACCGTCGGGTCGCCGACCACCGCCGCGAAGCCGGTGGTGAAGCTGAGCGCCATGCCCAGCAGCAGCGCCGCCGCCAGGGCTCCCAGCATGGACCCCATGCCGCCGATCACCACCACCAGGAAGGACGGCACCAGCAGCGCCATGCCCACCGTCGGCGAGACCTGCGTCACCGGCCCGCCGAACACGCCGGCCACGCCGGCGATCAGCGCGCCCAGGCCGAAGACGATGGAGAACCGCCGCGACACGTCGACGCCGAGGAACTTCAGCATCTCCGGATCGCGCATGCCGGCCCGCACCACCAGCCCGAAGCGGGTGAACTGCAGGAGCGCGAACAGGCCGGCGATGGTGAGGCAGGTGACGAGGATCAGCAGCAGCCGCCACGCCGGGAAGAAGGAGAAGCCCTCCAGGAAGGGCATGGGGATGCGGATGCCGGGGATCGCCGCCGGCACCACGGCGCCGGCGCCGTAGAACAGCACCTGCCCGGCCCCCCAGGCCGGCAGGGCGAAGGGGATGTTGTTGGCGCCGAACATCCATTTCAGCGCCTCCTCGACGACGATCGCCAGGCCGAAGGTCACCAGGATCTGGTCGGTGTGGGGGCGCCGGTAGAAGAACTGGATCAGCCCGCGCTCCATGGCGATGCCGACGACGAACAGGATGACCGGCACCAGCACGATGGCCAGCCCGAAGCCCAGCGACCCGGCGACGTAGACGGCGAAGTAGGCCGCGATGAGATAGAGCGCGCCGTGGGCGAAGTTCACGACGCCGAGCGTGCCGAAGATCAGGGTCAGCCCGAGCGCGATCAGGGCGTAGATCGCGCCGAGCTGGAGCCCCGTCAGCACCATCAGGAAGACGCTGTTGATGGTCACGGTGGTCCCGCCTTGTTCAGCCCATGCCGCGTTGCCCCCGGTGGGGGGCGTTGGGGTCGCCCCTGTGGGGGCCTTGGGAAAGAGGGGGCGGGCGCACGACGGCGCAGGGGAGAGCGTCGCGCAGCCGGCGCCGCCCCCTCTCCCATACCCCTCTCCCGCACCGGGAGAGGGGGTCGTCGCTCCGTCAGGCCTTCGGGACGTACGGCCCGAGCTCCGCGGCCTTGCCGCCGAACGCCTCGATGTCGGGATCGTAGGTCACCTGCTCGCGCGGCACCTGCTTGACGATCTTCAGCAGGTCGTACTGGTCCTTGCGGTCCGACGGGGCCCTGCCCTCCACCACCAGGATGTCGTGGAAGCACTGGTGGTCGGCGCCGCGGTAGATCGCCTTGCCCGGGCCGATGCCCTCGACCTCGAAGTCCTCCAGCGCCTTGATCACCTCGGGCGGGAAGAAGGTGCCGGCGCGCTCCACCGCGTCGGAATAGAGCAGGGTCTGCACGTAGGCGGTGTGCGCCGCCTGGGATGGCGGGAAGCCGTACGCGTCGGTGAAGGCCTTGATGAACGCCTGCGACCCCGGATCGTCCAGCTTCTCGTTGAAGTTGGCGGTGCCCAGCACGCCCTCGATGTTGTCGCCGGCGCCCTTGGCCATCAGCTCGGAGTAGAGCGGCACGACGACCTCGATCTGCTTGCCGTTCTTCTGCATCGAGCGCAGGCCGAACTGCACCGCCTGGGTCAGCGAGTTGACCATGTCCTTGCCGTAGTGGTTGAGCACCAGCACGTCGGCGTCGGAGTTGATGGCGGCGGTGAGGAACTGCGAGAAGTCGGGTGACCCCAGCGGCGTCATGATGTTGTTGACGGTGGTCCAGCCCTGCTTCTCCGTCGCCTCCTTGATCGACTGGTACTGCGTGTGGCCCCAGGTGTAGTCGGCCGTCAGGTGGAAGGCCCGGCGGTCCTTGCCGTAGCGCTCGGCGAGGATCGGCCCCAGCGCGATGCCCGACATGTAGGCGTTGAAGAAGTGGCGGAAGCCGTAGCGCCGGCGGTCCTTGCCGGTGGTGTCGTTGGAGTGGCTGAGGCCGTTCATGAAGATCACGCCCTTCTCCTGGGCGAGATACTGCTGGGCCACCGCCACCGCCGACGAGGAGCCGCCGGAGAACATGATGATGCCGTCGCGCTCGATGGCGCGCTGGGCCGCCTGGCGGGCGGCGTCCGGGTTGGTCTGGGTGTCGCCGGTGACGTACTTCAGCTTCTTGCCGAGCACGCCGTTGCCCTTGAGGCTGAGCGGCTTCATCGTCGAGAGCATGCCGCCGCCCTCGTTGATGTGCTTGACGGCGAGCTGGTAGGCGCGCAGCTCGTCCGCGCCCTCGTCGGCGTAGGCACCGGTCTGCGGCACGATGAAGCCGTAGGTGACCTCCGGCCCGTTGGTGCGGGCGGGGAAGTTGCCGACGGCCTGTTCCGCCCAGGCACCGCGGACGAAATGCAACGGGGCCGCCAGGGCAACCGTGGTCGCCGCCCCCGCCCGGAGGACGCCGCGCCGGCTGATCCTGCTGTCGATAAACTTCATGGCTGTCTCCCGAGGTTGGTTTCCTCCCCGACGTCTTTTGCCTGATCGGGAAAGCCTGATTGTCCGCGATGCGGACCATCAGAGGCTAAATCCACTTCGCGGCGGCCTCCAGCGGCGATTGCCGAAGCGCGAAAAGTTTGTAAATTCCGGTTCACCGCGGGCCGGCGGCGTGTAAGACTTGTAAAGCCTGGACGGCCGAGAACGGAGCAACGGGAGGACCAGCCGTGGCGCGCTTGCCGGTCGGCCTGCGCATACGCCAGCATCGCCGCCAGCGGGGTGTGACGCAGGCGGCCCTCGCCAGCCGGGTCGGCATCTCGGCGAGCTATCTCAACCTCATCGAGCACGGCAAGCGCGAGGTCGCCGGGAGCCTGCTGCGCCGCCTCGCCGGGGCGCTCGACCTGGAGCTGGAGGAGGTGGCGGGGGCCGACGCCGCGCGCCTCGTCCAGGACCTGACCGAAGTCACCACCGAGCCGCTGCTGCGCGACCTGGCGCTCGATCAGGCGGGAATCAACGACCTGGTCGGCCGGCGGCCGGAATGGGGGCGTGCGGCGGTCCGCCTGCACCGCTCCTACCGCCGCGCCGCCACGCTCGCCGAGGCGCTGTCGGACCGTCTGGCCCACGATTCCGCGCTGATCGAGGCGAGCCACGAGCTGCGCACCCGCATCGCCGCGGTGCGCGCCTTCGCCGAGATCCTGCACGACCACGCCGAGATCGAGCCGGAGCGCCGCGCCCGCTTCGTCGCCCTGATGGCCGGCGAGAGCGGCCGCCTCGGCGACATCGCCGAGGCCCTGTTCCACCGCCTGAGCGAACGCGGCGAGACCGGCCGGGCCAACACGCCGGCCGAGGATGTCGACGACTTCATCATCGACCACGACAACCACTTCCCCGACCTCGAGGAGCAGGCCGAGGCGATCGCCGCCGGGCTCGCCGCCGGGCCCGATGGCGACGGCACGGCGGAGGCCGCCCTCGCCCGCTGGCTGGCCGAGCGGCACGGCGTGCGCGTCGCCATCGGCGACCCCGGCCCGATCGCCGGCCCGCCGGCGCGGCGCGGCCGCTACGACGCCGAGACCCGCGTCTTCCACGCCGCCCGCGGGCTCGCCCAGCCGACCCTGCGCTTCGCGCTGGCGCGGCTCGCCTTCGCCCTGGCGGCGGCCCCCGTGGTCGCGGCCCACGCCGACGACTCCCGCCTGCGCTCGGAAGCGGCGCGGCGGCGCGCCGTCGACGCCCTCAACAGCTACGGCGCCGGGGCGGTGCTGTTCCCCTACGGGCCGTTCCGCGCCGCCGCCGAGGAGGCGCGTTACGACGTCGACCGGCTGGCCGGCCACTTCGCGGCGAGCGTGGAGCAGATCTGCCACCGCCTCGTGACCCTGCGCCGCCCCGGCGAGGAGGGGGTGCCCTTCGCCTTCCTGCGGGTCGACCCCGCCGGCAACATTTCCAAGCGCTTCAGCCTGCCGGTGCTGCGCCTGCCGCGGTTCGGCGGTGCCTGCCCGCTGTGGGCGGTCTACACGCCGCCGCGCAACCCGGCGGCCACGGCGGTGCAGCGCGTCCGCCTCGCCGAGGGACCGGAGTTCCTGTTCATCGCCCGCACCATCGCCAAGCCGCCGGTCGGCTACGGCCTGCCCGGCGAGACCTACGGCCTGATGATCGGCTGCGAGACGATTCACGCCAGCCGCACCGTCTACGGCGACGCGCCCGCGGGACCGGCGGTGGAGACCGGCATCAACTGCCATCTCTGCCCGCGCGAGGACTGCCCGCAGCGCGCGTTTCCGTCGACCCTGGGCTCGCCCTGAGGGCTGGACTGTGCCGCGGGCGGTTTCGTGCTAGGATGCGCCCGGTGCCGAAGACGGGAGGACCACGCCGTGCGCCCGCTGGTGCTGATCGCCGAAGACGAACCGACCATCATGGAGCCGCTCGCCTTCCTGGTGGAGAGGGCCGGGCTGGCGGTGGCGTCGGCGCGGGACGCGGCGCGCGCGCTGCAGGAGATCGCCGGCCGCCGCCCGGCGGTGGTGATCCTCGACCTGATGCTGCCGGGCGGCAGCGGCCTGGAGGTGCTGAAGGCGGTCAAGGGCGACCCGGCGTCGCGGGACATCCCCGTCCTCGTGCTCACCGCCTGCGGCCGCGACAGCGACCGCAGCCAGGCCCTGGCGCTGGGCGCCGACGCCTACGTCACCAAGCCCTTCTCCAACCGCGACCTGATGGCGCTGGTGTGCCGCCTCGCCGGCGTCGCCGGCACCGGCTGACCGGAGGTCACGGGTCGACGTCCTCGCGCTCGCGCTCCGTCGGGAACAGGGCGATGGTGAGGTCGCGCACCAGGGTCCGGAACGCCGGGTCGTCCGCTCCGTGCGGCGAGTCGAGCCAGCCGCTCGCCGTCGTCAGCGCGCCGCCGCCCAGCACGCCGAAGGCGCCGAGCGGCCCCTCCCGGCCGAACAGGCCGAGGAAGCCGACGTCGCGGCAGAAGGCGGCCTGCACGGCGACCGGACCGCCCGGCGGGGCGGTCGGCACCGGCTGGTCGCCGCAGAGGGCGGCGCCGGCGACCGTCCGCGCCGGGTTGAAGGCCAGCACCACCCGGTAGTCGGGATGGGCCGACGCGTTCGGCACGGCGGTGAAATGGGTCGGCACGCCGGCGGCGTTGTCCGGCATGGCCTCGGTGACCAGGCGGACGAAGCGGTCCTGGTCCATGCCGAAGGGGTTGCCGAGGACGACCACGTGCAGGTCGCGGTTGGACGCCGCGGCGGCGGCCTCCCCCGGGGTGTAGGCCGGGGAGGGAGACCCCGGCGTCACGCGCGGCACCGAACAGGCGGCGGACATCGCGCAGAGGGCGAGGACCGCAAGACGGGGAGAACGGGTCATCATCGGGGCTCCGAACTGCAGTGGCGCTGCCGGCCGGTGCGCACTGTGCCCCATCCGCCCGCCGCGGAGAAGGCCGAGCCGAAGATCGACGCCGGCGCGCCGGCGGTGCGCGCCGGCGGTGCGGCGTTCCGCCCCGGGCGGATTCCGGCGGTGGGGGAGCACACCGATCTTGCTCTAAACATTTGAATTTAAATCGGGATCGCTCCAGGTGGAATCACCGGGAGCGATCCCGCTCTAGGGAATGAGTACGGTCGCCCCCACGGTGGCGCGCGCCTCCAGCCGGCGGTGCGCCTCCGCCGCGTCGCGCAAGGGAAGGCGGGCGCCCAGCAGCGGACGGACCAGGCCGCGGCGCAGGGCATCGAACAGGCGGTCGCTGGACTGCCGGAGCTGCGCCGGCGTCCCGACGTAGTGGCCGTAGTTCGGGCGCGACAGGGTCGCCGACCGGCTGGCGAGCGCGGCGGCGTCCAGCAGGTCGAGGTGACCGGCCGCCTGGCCGTAGCTGACGATGTGGCCGCAGGGCGCCAGCAGGGCGAGGTCGCGCGCGAGGCTGTCGCGGCCCACCGCGTCGTAGACGACGTCGGCGCCGCGACCGCCGGTCAGCGCCAGCACCCGGGCCGGCACGTCCTCGTCGGCCAGCACGACGTGCGCCGCCCCGTGGGCGCGGGCGACGCGCGCCTTGTCGCCGCTGCCGACGATCCCGATGACCGTCGCCCCGAGCGCGCTCGCCCACTGGCAGAGCAGGATCCCGACACCGCCGGCGGCGGCATGGACGACCAGCGTGTCGCCGGGACGGACCGGGTGCACGCGGTGGAGCAGGAACTCCGCCGTCATCCCCTTCAACAGCACGCCGGCCGCCACCTCGTCGGGGAGATCGTCGGGCAGCGGCACCAGCCGGTCGGCCGGCAGGGTGCGCCGCACGGCGTAGGCGCCCGGGGGCATCCCGGCGTAGCCGACGCGATCCCCGGGAGCGAAGCCGACGACGTCCGGGCCGACCGCCTCGACCACCCCGGCCGCCTCCATGCCCGGCACCGCGGGCGGCGTCAGCAGGGGGAAATAGCCGGTGCGGCAATAGACGTCGATGAAGTTCACGCCGATCGCCGTGTGGCCGACGGTCACCTCGCCGGGGCCGGGGGGCGGCACGGGAACCCGGGTCCACGCCAGCGCCTCCGGACCGCCATGGGCCCGGACGACGACGGCGTCGGTCTCCGGCCCGCCGCGCCCGGCCGGCCGAACCGCCGCCGGTACGCGCGTGGGCGCCGCGAGGTGGGCACGCAGGCCGCGGAACCCGGCTTCGTAGACCTCCTCGGCGACCAGACGGGTCAGCTCCGCCTCGCGTTCCGGCGGACAGTCGAAGGCGCACGACCACTGCCAGAACGTCCCGCCGCCGTCGGTGACCGGCCGCAGCCACACCCGCGCCACGTATCCCAGAAGCGGAAGCGGCGCCTCCAGGATGCAGTAGGACAGGCTGCGGTCGCCATCGTCGAGGGTCAGCAACCGCTCGCGCAGGACGCCGCCGGACCGCAGGCGGAAGCGGCGCACGGCGCCGACGGCGTCACCCCGCCGGCCGTCCTCGATGACGCTGGTTTCCACCAGGGGGTGCCAGGCGGCGTGACCGTTGAAGTCGCGCAGCACGCTCCACACCGCCTCGACGGGCGCGTCGACGACGGTGGAACGGACGAGGCGCGGCATGGCGCTACCGGCCCCGCATGCGTTCCTTCAGCGTGTCGAACGCCGACTGGAAGACGCCGCCGCCGATCCCCTCGGCCAGCGCGGCCTCGCGGCCGGGCTCGCAGTCGAACTCGGCCGACCATTCGACGAAGCTGCGCATCCCGTCGGTGACCGGCGTCACCTTCAGGGTCGCCATGTAGTTGCGCACCCCGAGCGGGCTTTCCAGGATGGAATAGGAGCACTGGAAGTCGTAATCGGACAGCATCAGGAGCTGCTCGCGGATGACGCCGCCGTCGGCCAGGCGGAAGTTGCGGACGCAGCCGATGCGGTCGGCGGGATCGCCGTTCTCGATGCGGCTCTCGGTGGCGAAGCTCGTCCATCCCGGCAGGCCGTTGAAGTCGCGGACGGTGTCCCACACCCGTTCCGCCGGGGCGTCGACGACGGTGGACCGGTAGACCTTGACCATGATGCTCCTCCCGATGTGAGTGGTTTCAGTGCTTGGAGTCGTCCGGCGCGTCGGCGAGCGCGCGACGCCCGACCGACGAGGCGAGCTGCCCAAGGTCGCCGCCCTCGATGCCGATCTCGCGCAGGAGCTGGTCGACCAGCGGCGCCTGGGCGCGGAAGCGCAGGGCCGAATTCACCACGCTGTCGGCGATGCCGCCGCCGGCCTCGCCGTTGGCGTGGCCGTTGTGGCCCAGCCCGTCGACCTGCAGGATCTTGATGCCCTCGATCTTCTCCATGGGCCGCACGCTCTCGCGGATGATCGCGTCGAGCTTGTCGATCAGCTTCAGCCGCATCGCCGAGACGCGGCTGTCGGCGGTCAGCACGTTCTGCGCCTCGTTCATCAGACGCGCGCCCTCGGCCTCGATCTCGTAGCGCAGGCGGGCGGCCAGGGCGCGGATCTTGTCGGCCTCGGCCTCGCCCTCGGCGGCGGTGCGGGCGGCCGCGGCGCGGTCCTCGGCCGCCTTGCGTTCGGCCTCCGCCTCGATGCGCCGGCGCACGGCGTCGCGCTCGGCCTCCTGGGCGGCGGCGATCAGCTCGACGCGCTTGCGGCGCTCGGCCTGCTCCACCTCGCGGGCGGAGAACACCCGCTCCTCCGCCGCCACGGCGAGCGCCCGGGCCGCCTCGGCCTCGGCCTGGGCCTCGCTCTGCGCCCGGGACTGCTGGGCGATGGCGGTCTGGCGCTCCTGCTCGGCCAGCTCCAGCGCCTTGCGGCGCTCGACCTCCAGCCGCTGGGTCTCGCGCTCGCGCTGGATGCGCTCCTCGTCGAGGCGCCGCTCCGTGTGGATGCGGGCGCGCTCCACCTCCTCGCGGGCGGCGAGCTGCGCCTCCTCCGCCGCGCGGTCCTTGTCGGCGCGCTCGCGCGCCACCTCGGCGCGCTGGGCGGCGCGGCGGATCTCCAGCTCGCGCTCCTGGGCCAGCCGGGCGTACTCGGATTCCCGCTCGATCTCCAGGATCAGCTTCTCCGATTCCAGGTTCTTGTTGCGGATCTGGATGGCGGTGTCCTGCTCGATGTCGTTGCGCACCTTCTTGCGCTGCTCGATCTCGTGGGTCAGGCGGGTCAGGCCCTCGGCGTCGAAGGCGTTGGACGGGTTGAAGTATTCCATGGGCGTCTGGTCGAGCGCGGTCAGCGACACGCTCTCCAGTTCCAGCCCGATCAGCGCCAGCCCCTCGGCCACGGCGGCGCGCACGCGCCGGACGTACTCGCCGCGCTTCTCGTGCATCTCCTCCATGGACATCTCGGCGGCACAGGCGCGCAGGGAATCGACGAAGCGGCCCTCCACCAGCTCCTTCAGCCCGTCGGCCCGCAAGGTGCGGGAGCCGAGCGTCTGGGCGGCGATGGACACGGCGTCGGCGGTGGGCCCGACGCGCACGTAGAACTCGGCGACCACGTCGACCCGCATGCGGTCGCGGGTGATCAGCGCCGCCTCGCGGGCCCGCTTCACCTCCAGGCGCAGGGTCGACATGTTCACGGGCGTGGTGTCGTGGATGATCGGCAGGACGATGGCCCCGCCGTTCATCACCACCCGCTGCCCGCCGAAGCCGGTGCGCACGAAGCTGATCTCCTTGGTGGAGCGGCGGTAGAAGTGATGCAGGAAATAGGCGACCACAGCCACCACGACGGCGATGGCGATCAGCCAGACGATGACGGTGCCGATGGCCTGTCCCATGGGGTCCTCCCTTTCGTCTTCGCGGGTGCCTTCTCAGCCCCGCGTGATGGCCTTGAAGGCACGCGTCCGCTCGGTCAGCGCTCCTTCCACCGGCAGCCTCTCCATGGAGGAGGCGCCGTAGAAGCCGTTGCAGCCGGGACAGCGGTCGAGGATGAAGGCGGCGTCCTCGGGCATGGCGATGGGCCCGCCGTGGCACAGGACGATGACGTCGGGGCGCACGCGCCGCGCCGCCGCGGTCCACGCGTCGATCCGCTCCGCGCACTCCTCCAGGGTGAGCGCGGTCTCCGCGCCGATGGCGCCGCCGGTGGTCAGGCCCATGTGGCAGACCACGACGTCGGCGCCGGCCTCGGTCATCGCCTCGGCGTCGCCGGCCGAGAACACGTAGGGCGTGGTCAGCAGGTCGTGCGCGCGGGCGGCGCGGACCAGGTCGACCTCCAGCCCATAGCCCATGCCGGTCTCCTCCAGGTTGGCCCGGAACACGCCGTCGATCAGGCCGACCGTCGGGAAGTTCTGGATGCCCGAGAAGCCGAGCGCGGCGAGACGGTGCAGGAACTCGTCACGGATCATGAACGGGTCGGTGCCGTTGACCCCGGCCAGCACCGGCGTGCGCCGCACCACCGGCAGCACCTCGCGCGCCATCTCCACCACGATGTCGTTGGCGTTGCCGTAGGCCAGCAGCCCGGCCAGCGAGCCGCGCCCGGCCATGCGGTAGCGCCCGGAGTTGTAGATGACGATGAGGTCGATGCCGCCCGCCTCCTCGCACTTGGCCGAGAGCCCGGTGCCGGCGCCGCCGCCGACGATGGGCTCGCCGCGGGCGATCTTGGCGCGGAAGCCGTCGAGAATGGTCTGGCGTGGAATGCGCGGCATGTCAGGGGCTCCGATCGTTCGTGTGTGGGGAGGCCGTCGCGTCGGTCCCCCACCCAGACCCTCCCCCATCGTCGACGGGGGAGGGCTTCTCTCCTCCCCCCGCGAAGTGGGGGGAGGTCGGGAGGGGGGAGCGGTGCGACCACCTCATCGCGCCCCTCCCCCGCCGATCTCCAGGAACGCCGCGACCAGCGCCTCGGCGAAGGCGGGGTCGTTCAGGTTGTAGGGCAGGCGGACCAGCCGGCGGTTCGCCGCCGGGCGGACCGTCTCCTCCAGCGCCCGGAACAGGGCCGTGTCGGCGGCCGGGTCGTGGAAGGGCCGGCCGGGGGCGTCGAGCAGCGACACCCCGCCCTCCGGGAGCAGGAAGCGGACGGGACCCTCCATGCGGTTCAGCTTCTCGCCGATCCAGCGGCCGATGCGGGCGTTCTCCTCCGCCGTGGTCCGCATCAACGTCACCTGCGGGTTGTGGACGTGCAGCGTGCGCCCGCGGAACGCCGCCGGCACGCTGTCGAGCGGCCCCCAGTTGACCATGTCCAGCGCCCCGCAGGAGCCGACATAGGGCACGCGGGCGCGGGCGATCGCGTCCAGCCGCCCCTCGCCGGCGCTGAACACGCCGCCCATCAGCAGGTCGGCGATCTCGGTGGTGGTGACGTCGATCACCCCGGCGAGCAGGCCGGAGTCCACCAGCTTCTCCATCGACTGCCCGCCGGTGCCGGTGGCGTGGAAGACCAGACAGTCCCAGCGGTCCTCCAGGGTGCGCTGCACCATCTGCACGCACGGCGTGGTGACGCCGAACATGGTGAGGCCGATCGCCGGCTTTTCCGACAGCGCGCCGCGCGGGCGGTGCGCGATCATGCCGGCCAGCGCGTGGGCGGCGTTGGACAGCACCTGCTCGGAGATGCGGTTGATGCCCTGGACGTCGGTGACGGAATACATCATGCAGATGTCCGAGGGCCCGACATAGTCCTTCACGTTGCCGCTGGCGACCGTGGAGACCATCACCTTGGGCACGCCGACGGGCAGCCGGCGCATCGCCGGCGTGGCGAGCGCCGTGCCGCCGGAGCCGCCGGCCGAGATCAGCCCGCCGAGGTCGCGGCGGGCGAGGACGAAGCGCTCGAACGCCGCCGCCATGGCGGTGACGGCGGCGCCGCGGTCGTTGCCGAACACCGCCGCGGCACCCTTGGGATGGTGGCGCGCCACCTCCGGCGGGCCGACGTCGGCGGCGCTGGGCCGGCCGGCGGTGGAAAGGTCGACGGTGACGACGCTCAGCCCCAGCGCCTGGATGCGGTTCTTCAGGAAATTCAGCTCGCGCGCCTTGGTGTCGAAGGTGCCGGCGACGTAGGCGGCGCGGCCGACCAGGCGCGCCACCGGCGCCTGCATGGCGCGCGGCGGCCAGTCCTCCACCGCCGCGGCTTCCTCGTCCGCCACGGCCACCGGTGCCGGGCGGGCGGCCGGAGCGGTGCCCCAGCGCGTCGGCAGGCGCGGGATGGCGTAGACCGGCTGGTCGGCCGGCATCTCCAGTCCGGCCGGCGCTCCCGCCTCGCCGCCGGCGCGGCGCACGGTGAAGACGGCGGTCTCCTCCGGCTCCGGCGGTTCGGCGGGCCGGTCCGCCTCGCCGATCTCGTCCTCGTGCCCGTGGTCGCCGACGCCGACCAGCCGGCGCTGCAATTCGGCGTCGCGCGCGAGATCGGCCGAGGGCAGCTCGCGGGCGATCCGCCCGTTCAGCATGACCGCGACCCGCTCGGCGACGTCGAGGGCCACGCCCAGATTCTGCTCCACCAGGAGGACGGCGATGTCGCCCTCGCCGGCCAGGCGGCGCAGCATGCCCGCCACCTGCTCGACCACGACCGGCGCCAGCCCCTCGGTCGGTTCGTCCATCACCAGGATGCGCGGGTTGGCCAGCAGGGCACGGCCGATGGCGAGCATCTGCTGCTCGCCCCCCGAAAGCTGGGCGCCGCCGTTGCCGCGGCGCAGCTTCAGGCTGGGGAAGGCGTCGTAGACGCGCTCGACGGTCCAGGCGCCGCCGCGGCCCTTGGCGGCGAGGCGCAGGTGTTCGTCCACCGTCAGCGACGGCCAGACCCGGCGCCCCTGGGGGACGTAGCCGATGCCGCGGCCGACCACCGCGTTGGGCGCCAGCCCCAGCACCTCGGCGCCGCCCACCCGCACCGAGCCGCCGGCCGCCGGCACCAGCCCCATGATCGCGTTGCACAGGGTGGTCTTGCCCATGCCGTTGCGGCCGACCACCGCCAGCACGCCGCGCTCCAGGCGCAGCGTCACCCCCTGCAGCGCGTGGGACTGGCCGTAATAGACGTGGAGATCCCGCACCTCCAGCGCCGCGGCGGCCAGGGCGAGGCTGCCGTCAGCCATGGCCTGCCCTCCCGTGGTGGCCGCCGAGATAGATGCGCTGGACCTCGGGATCATCCTCGATCTCGTGCGGCCGCCCTTCCTTGAAGATGCGGCCCATGTGCATGACGGTGACCGTTTCGGCGACCTGCAGCGCCACCGACAGGTCGTGCTCGATGATGACGAAGCCGATGTGGGCGGGCAGCGCCTTGAGGATCTCCACCAGCTCGCGCCGCTCCGCCGGGCTGAGGCCGGCCGCCGGCTCGTCGAACAGGATGAAGCGCGGCGCCCCGGCCAGCGCCATGCCGATCTCGAGCTGGCGCTGCTGGCCGTGCGACAGCTCCGAGACCAGCCGGCCGGCGACGGCGTCGAGGTGGATGGCGTGGGCGAGCCGCCGGGCCGCCAGCCGCGACGGGTGGTCCTCGCCGGGCCGCAGCAGGCTCATGCGCCGGCGCCCCACCCCGCGCACCGCGAGGTAGAGGTTGTCCTCCACCGACAGCCCCTTGAACAGCAGCGAGTTCTGGTAGGTGCGGCGCAGCCCGCGGCGGATGCGCTCGTAGGGCGGCAGCGCGGTGATGTCCTCGCCGAAGAAGCGGATGCGCCCGGCCGTCGGCGGGAAGTCGCCGGTGATCGTGTTGAACAGCGTCGTCTTGCCCGCCCCGTTGGAGCCGAGCACGGCGCGCCGCTCCCCGGCCGCCACCGTCAGGTCGACACCGGCGACCGCCGTCAGCGCGCCGAAGCTGCGCTGCACCCCCACCAGTTCCAGCGCCTGCGCGCTCGCCACGGCCCGCAGCCGTTCCGCCCGTTCCATGGATGCTCCACGTTCCGACGTCGTCGCCGGCGCCCTTCCCGTGGAGAAGGGCGCTCCCTGCCCCTCTCCCCAGGGGGGAGAGGGGATCGCCGCTACTTGCACTCCGGGTTCGTCCGGCTCGGCGGGCCCAGCTTCATGAACTCGGCCTCCGGCATGCCCATGGTCTGGGGCACCTGCGGGATGACCTCCACCACCTTGTTGTAGAGGCTGCCGTCGGCGGCCCGGTCGACCTCGGTCAGGAAGATGTCGGCGACGGCCTGGCGGTTCTTGTCCAGGGTCACCTTGCCCGTCGGGGTGTCCAGCTCCAGCTTGGCCAGCGCCGCCTGGAAGCTCTTCTGGTTGTCCGAGAGATCGCCGCCGACCTTCTCCAGCCCGGCGATCATGGCCTTGCCGGCGAGATAGTAGGCGTGGGCGAACAGCGACGGGGACGGCAGGCCGTCGGGATATTCCTTCTGGTAGGCGGCGACGAACGCCTTCCATTTCGGATTGTCCCAGCTGTCGGCGATGGGGCCGGCCGACGGGGTGCCGACGAGGTAATCGCTGCGCTTGCCCTTGGAGCTGAGCACCGTCTGGTCGACGGTGATCGAGCCGGCGATCATCGGCTTGTCGCCGCCGGACTGCTCGTACTGCGACAGGAAGTTGATGGCGTCGGCACCGCCCAGCGCCACGTAGATGGCATCGATGTCGTCGGGCATCTGCGCGATGATCGACGAATAGTCCTTGTTGCCGATCGGCACCCAGTACTTCTCGACCACCTTGCCCCCGGCCTTGCAGTAATCGAGCATGAAGCCCATCACCTGGCTGTAGGGGAAGCTGTAGTCCTCGGCGACGACGACGGCGCGCTTCCAGCCCTTGCCGTAGGCGTGGCCGCCGAGGCCGGCCTGCCACTGCACGCCGTCGGTGGAGAAGCGGAAGAAGTTCGGCGCCGGGTCCTGCAGGGTGGTGTCCTGGGCGGCCGAGCTGCCGTTGATGAAGGTGATGGTGGGCTGCGTCTTGGCGTAGTCGCGCATCGCCACGCCCTCGGAGCCCGACAGCGGCCCGATCAGGATCTGCACGCCGTCCTGCTCCACCAGCTTGCGGGCGGCGCGGATGGCGGTGTCGGGGCGGGCGTCGGAGGAGCCCTTGATCAGCTCCAGCGTCTTGCCGCCGGCCGTATAGTTGCTCTCCTTCAGCGCCAGCTCCAGGCCGCGCAGGGAATCCTGGCCCATGACGGCGAAGGCGCCTTCCAGCGTGGCGAGGCCGCCCACCTTGATGGCGTCCTGGGCGTGGACCGGCGCCGCCGCCGCCACCGTGGCCACCGTCGCGGCGGCGAGCACGCCCTTCAGCGTCCTATGCATCCCTTGTCCTCCCCTGTGTTGCGTCCGCTGCGGCGGGACCTCCGCGCCGTCCGGACAGCTTGCGCCAGAGGCCGACGAGGCCGTCCGGCGATGCCAGCACGATCGCCAGGAACGCACCCCCGATGACGAGGTTGAAGCGCTCCGGGTCGACGAGGTCGATGGCGAAGTTCTGCAAGAGAATGAAGGCCAGCGCGCCGACATAGGGGCCGATGGGGTGCACCATGCCGCCCAGCACGGCCATGATCAGCACGTTGATCGACGGCCCGGCGTCGATGCTGTCGGGCGAGATGCGGCTGTTGAACCAGACGAACAGCAGCCCGCCGGCACCGGCGATCAGGCCCGACAGCGCGTAGGCCGCCACCCGGTGGGCGTAGACGTTGAAGCCCAGCGCCAGCATGCGCCGCGGGTTGTCGCGCACCCCCTGCAGGGCGAGCCCGAAGGTCGAGCGCGCGAGGTAGGTCACGCCGCCGTAGGCCAGCGCCGCCACCGCCAGGCAGAGATAGTAGAAGGGCACCGGCTCGCGCAGGCCGACGCCGGCGACCGCCGGCGGGGCGAGGCTGGCGAAGCCGTTGAAGCCGTTGAACAGGGCGTAGTTCTGCCGGCAGAACAGGGCGAAGGCCACGGCGATCGCCAGGGTGATCATGATGGTGTAGATGCCCTCGGTGCGCGCCGCCAGCATGCCGGTCAGGGTGGCGAACAGCACCGCCGCGAGCAGGGCCAGGGGCACCGCGACCCACCACGGCCAGCCCAGCGAGATCGTGTCGGCGTTGGAGGTGCCGAGGATCGCCAAGGTGTAGCCGGCGACGCCGGCCACCGTGAGCTGGGCCAGGCTGACCATGCCGCCATGGCCGCCGACCCACATCAGCGACAGGGCGATGGTGCCGAGGAAGAAGGTCTGCGCCGCCACCTGGACGGTCCAGAAATCGTCCGCCGCCAGGGGGAAGGCGAGCAGCAGTGCGGCGAGCGCCACGTGGGCGACGGCGGCGCCGTCGGGCCGGGCCGGACGGGCGGGCGCTGCGGCGCGGGCCGCGGGATCGTTGACGGCGATGGTCATGCGCGGCGCCCCAGCAGCCCCTGCGGCCGCAGCGCCAGCACGGCGACCAGGATCAGGAAGGTGTAGACCGCCCCGTAGGTCGGGGAGTAGGCGAGCCCGTACTGCTCGGCCAGCCCGATGATGAGGGCGCCGAGCGCGGCGCCGGTGATGCTGCCGAGCCCGCCGACGATGACGACGATGAGCGAGGCCAGGAGGTAGCGGACGTCCTCGCCGGGGGCGATCGACAGGGCGGTGCCGCCGATGACGCCGGCCAGCCCCGCCAGCCCGGCCCCGACCATGAAGGTGGTGGCGAAGACGCGCTGGACGTTGATGCCCGACGCCGCGAGCATGCCGCGGTCGTCGACCCCGGCGCGGATCATCATGCCGACCCGCGTGCGGTTGAGGAACAGCCACAGGGCGACGCCGATGGCCGCGGCCGCCCCCAGCAGGGCGACCCGGTAGAGCGGGTAACGCCAGCCCGGCGTCAGCGGCAGCTGCACCGCGCCGTAGAGCCAGTCCGGGATGTCGAACTGGTAGGTCTGGCCGCCCCACGTCCACAGCATCAGGTCGGCCAGCACGATGGAGATGCCGATGGTGACCAGGGTCTGGCGGAGGTCCTGCCCCTCCATGCGGCGGAAGATCACCACCTGCAGGAGCAGCCCCAGTAGCGCCGTCGCGACGAACCCCGCGGCCACGCCGAGCAGCCAGGACCCGCTGGCGTCCGCCGCCGTCCAGCCGACGTAGCCGCCCAGCAGGAACAGCGCGCCGTGGGCCAGATTGACGTTGCGCATCAGCCCGAAGACCAGCGTGAAGCCGCTCGCCACCAGGAAATAGAGCGCCGCCAGGGTCAGCCCGTTGAGGGTGGTGAGGACGAACTGCTTCACGGCAGGCCCCCCCACCGGGCGCCCTCCGCCGGCCGCCGCCGCGGCCCCCCGCACCTCACGCCACCACCCCCAGCCCGAAGCGGGCGCGCTGCGGGGTGACGTCGGGGGCCTTGTGGAACTGGCCGTCCTTCATGATGAAGAGGAAGCGCGAGCGGTCCTGGAGGATGCGGATGTTGGCGACGGGGTCGCCGTCCACCAGGACCAGATCGGCGAGGTAGCCTTCCTTCACCTGCCCCAGCTCGTCCCCCATGCCCATGATCTGGCCGCCGTACCTGGTGGTGGCGACGATCGCCTCCATGGGGGAGAAGCCCATGCGGTCGACGAAGTATTCCAGGTCCTTGGCGTTGGTGCCGTGGGGGATCCAGGCGAAGCCGTAGTCGCCGCCGGGCAGCACGCGGATGCCGCGCCTGCGCATCTTGCGCATGGTCTCGCAGGCGATCTCCGCCTCGCGCTTGTACTTGATCGCCAGCGGCGAGGAGGGGTCGACGCCGTAGGGTCCGGCGTTGTCGCCGGTCATGATCAGCCAGGCGATGGCCGGGGCGACGAAGTGCTTGTCCTTGTTGGCCTCCAGGAGGTCGAGCGCCTCCTCGTCGGCGTAGGAGGCGTGATAGATGATCTCGATGCCGTGCCGCACGCAGAGCTTCACCGACTCCGCCGAGCGGGCGTGGGCGCACACCCGCTTGCCGCGGCGCTTCGCCTCGGCGACGGCGACCGCCACCTCCTCCTCGGCCATCGGCGTCTCCTCGGCGCCGACGCCGGCGATCTCCTCGCCCGACAGGTTCAGCTTCAGGAGGTCGACGCCGTACTTGATGAACATGCGCACCGCCTTGCGCATCTCCTCGGGCCCCGAGACGACCCAGCCGAACGACAGGTCCTGGATCTCGATGTGCGGCGGCGAGGTGTCGCCGAGGCCGCCCAGCGTGGCGATCTCCTGGCCGTTGGCGAGGTAGCGCGGCCCCGGGATCAGGCCTGCGTTGATGGCGTTGCGGATCACCACGTCGAGCCGCGGCTTGGCCGCCGCCGCGCCGACGCACGAGGTGAAGCCGGCGTCGAGATAGGTCTTGGCGACCTTCGCCGCGAACAGCGTGTGCTCCTCCGGCGGCATCCGGTGGATGGCCTCCAGGCTCGGCTGGTCGTTCCAGGAGAAGTGGGTGTGCGCCTCGGTCATGCCGGGCATCAGGGTCGCCCCGGCGCCGTCGATGACGGTCGCCCCGGCGGTGGGCAGACTGCGCGTGCCGCGGGCCACCCGATGGATGCGGTTGCCCTGAACCAGCACCTCGCCGAGGTAGGGATAGTCGCCCGACCCGTCGAGGATGCGCACGTTGGTGATCAGTACGTTCGGCATGACCGTCCTCCCATGGTGCGGTCCGGGCCGTCTTGGCGCGGCCTCGGTCCCGCCGGTCTCGTCTCGTCGATCAGCTCACCGCAGCCACTCCCCCAGCGCCGCGGTGGCGTCCGCCGCCCGCTCCAGCGTGATCCAGTGGCCGCAGCGCGGCAGCAGGCGGACCTGGGCGCCGTCGATGCGTTCGCCCAGCAGCCGCGCCACGGAGGGCGGGGCGACCGGGTCGTCGTCCCCCGCCAGCAGCAGGGTGCGGGCGCGGATGCGCGCCGCCTCCGCCGCCCGCGCCGCGGCCAGCGCCTCGCAGGTGCGGGCGTAGCCCTCGGGGCACTGCCGCATCAGGCTCTCGCGCACGAAGGCGACGACCGCCGGCTGGTTGTGCCGGGTGTCGGCCGACAGGCTGGCCTGGGCCACCGCGTCGGCGACGGGCTGCATGCCGTCGGCCCGCGCCTTGGCGGCCCGCTCGCGCAGACCGCCGCGGGCCGCGTCGGGCGGCTCCGTCAGGGCGCCGAACAGGGTCAGCGTGCGCACCAGCGAGGGCCGCTCGACGGCCAGATGCTGGGCGACGACGGCGCCGAGCGAGTGGCCGACGACATGCGCCCGCTCGATCCCCAACACGCCGCAGATCCGCACCAGGCTGTCGACGAACAGGCCGATGGAGAGGGCCGCGTCGGGCGTCGGCGAGCGGCCCGAGCCCGGCAGGTCCGGGCGCACCACGCGGAACCGGCCGGCCAGCGCCAGGACCTGGGGGGTGAAGGTGTTGGACGTCCCGCCGAGGCCGTGGACCATCAGCACCGGATCGCCCTGCCCCTCCACCTCGACGGCCATGCGCTCGATGGTCACGGTGGCCATGGCGCCTACTCCACCGCGTTCTCGAGCACGCCGATGCCGCCGATCTCCAGCTTGACCCGGTCGCCGGGCCTGAGGAACCGCGGCGGCGTGAAGCCCAGCCCCACCCCGGCCGGGGTGCCGGTCATGATGAGATCGCCCGGCTTCAGGGTCAGGCCGGCCGACAGCGTCTCGATCAGCGACGGCACGTCGAAGATCAGGTCGCGGGTGTTGGCGTCCTGGCGCAGCTCGCCGTTGATCCAGGTGCGCACCGTCGTGTCGGCCAGGTCGATCTCGTCGGCGGTGGCGATCCACGGGCCCATCGGGCAGAAGCCGTCGATGTTCTTGCCGACGAACCACTGCTTGTGGCGCGCCTGGAGGTCGCGGGCGGTCACGTCGTTGGCGATGGTGTAGCCGAAGACGTGGTCCAGCGCCCGCTCGCGCGGGATGGCCCGGCCGCCCCTGCCGATCACCACGGTCAGCTCGACCTCGTAGTCGATCTGGTCGCTCAGCCCCCGCGGGAACGGGATCGGCGCGCCCGGCCCGATGACGATCTCCGGCACCTTCGAGAAGTAGATGGCGCAGTCGGGAACCGCCTCGCCACCCTTGCCCGCGCTGGTGTCGAACCCCGACCGCGCGAACTCGTGCGCGTGGTCGTGATAGTTCTTGCCGACGCAGAACACGTTGCGGAACGGCACCGGGATCGGCGCCAAGAACTCAAGCTCCGACAGCGCAATCCCCGGCCCGTGCGGGCGCAGTTGCGGTGCGTAATCGCGAAACCCCCGGATGAGCGCCAGCATGTCGAACGGCTGCGGAGCCCAGGCGGGCGGTTCGATCAACCACCCCCGGCCGGCAACAGCGTCGACGAGTGCCAGGCGCGCCCCATCCTCCCTGCGGACGGTCGCCAGCTTCATCGGCTGAACCTTATGGTTTGATTTTGCGGCTTGTTGGTCTACTATATGCACCAACAATCCGGGCAGTCAACAGACCAATAGGGCATAATCCTGAACCAATGCAGGAAAAGATCGGGAGGGACGCCGGAATGGTTCAAATTGGTTCAACCAATGACGACGGCCCGCCCGACTTCGGCGCGACGAAGACGCTGGGCAAGGCGCGCATCGCCTATGACCACCTGCACCACCACATCGCCGAAGGGCTCTGGACCGCCGGAGCGCGTCTGCCGACCGAGCGCAGCCTGGCCCAGGACCTCGGACTCGCCCGCAACACGGTGCGCCGAGCGCTCGACCGCATGGAGGCGGAGGGACTGATCGCCCGCGGCGTCGGTCGCGGCACCTTCCTGGTCCGCGGCCGCACACCGGGACCGCCGGCCGAGCCGGTTCCCTTTCCGCTGCCGGCGATCCTCGTCGACGCCAGCCCGGCCCAGGTGATGGAGCTGCGCATCCTTCTGGAACCCTCGGTCGCCGAGTGCGCGGTGGTCCGCGCCACCGCCGCCGACCTGGCGGCGATGCGCCGCTGCCTCGCCGAGAGCGAGGCCGCGGTCACCGTCCCTGAGTTCGAGCACTGGGACGGCGCGCTGCACGCCGCCATCATCGCCTGCTGCCGCAACGACCTGCTGGACGGCATCTACGCCCTCCTCAACCGGGTGCGCAATCAGGCGGAATGGAGCCGCCTGAAGGAGCGCAGCGTGACGCCGGAGCGCCGCGCCGCCTACCAGCAGGATCACCGCACCATCGTCGCCGCGCTGGAGGGCCGCGATCCGGCGGCGGCGCGCGAGGCAGTGCGCCGCCACCTCATCGCCGTGCGCGACAACCTGTTCGCACCGTGATGCGCGTCGGCGCGGCGTCCCGGCCGGCCGCGATCCGACAGGCTCGTCCCTCAATGGATCTCCGGTTCCGGCACGGCGCCCGCCGCCTCCAGCACGTCGAAGTCGCAGCCTTCGTCGGCCTGGCGGATGTGCCGGGCGAACAGGGCGCCGTAGCCGCGGGGATAATGCGGCGGCGGCGGCGTCCAGGCGGCGCGGCGGCGGGCCAGCTCGTCGTCGCCGACGTGGAGGTGCAGGCGCCGGGCCGGCACGTCGACCTCGATCTCGTCGCCGCTGCGCACCAGCGCCAGCGGCCCGCCGACGGCGCTCTCCGGCGCCACGTGCAGGATGCAGGCGCCGTAGCTGGTGCCGCTCATGCGCGCGTCGGAGATGCGGACCATGTCGCGCACCCCCTGGCGCACCAGCTTCCCGGGGATCGGCAGCATGCCCCACTCCGGCATGCCGGGGCCGCCCTGCGGGCCGGCGTTCTGCAGGACCAGCACGTGGTCGGGCGTGACCTCCAGGTCGTCGCGGTCGATCTCCGCCGCCATGTGGTTGTAGTCGCGGAACACCAGCGCCGGGCCGCGGTGGCGGCACAGCCGCGGCTCGGCCGCCGCCGGCTTCATCACGCAGCCCCGCGGCGCCAGGTTGCCGGTCAGCACCGCGGTGGCGCCCTCGGCGTAGATGGCGCGGTCGGGGGTGCGGATGACGTCGTCGTTCCACACCCGGGCCGTCGCCAGCGCCTCCCCCAGGGTGCGGCCGTCGACGGTGCGGCAGGACAGGTCGAGACGGTCGCGGATGCGGGTCAGCAGGGCCGGCAGGCCGCCGGCGTAGTAGAAGTCCTCCATCAGATAGGCGCCGGCGGGGCGCAGGTTGGCGATCACCGGGACCTCGCGCGACAGCCGGTCGAAGCGCTCCAGGCCGAGCGGCACGCCGGCGCGGCGCGCCATGGCGACGAGATGGATGATGGCGTTGGTCGACCCGCCGAGCGCCATGTGCGCGAGGATGCCGTTGTCGAAGGCGCCGGGGGTGAGGATGTCCGCCGGGGTCAGGTCCTCCCACACCATCCCGACGATGCGGCGGCCGGCGGCGGCGCACATCCGGGGGTGGTTGCTGTCGGCGGCGGGGATGGCCGAGGCGCCGGGCAGCGTCATCCCCATGGCTTCGGCGACCGACATCATGGTGGCCGCCGTGCCCATGGTCATGCAGGTGCCGTGCGAGCGGGCGATGCCGTTCTCGATCTCCGTCCAGTCCTGCTCGGTGATCGCGCCGGCCCGCATCTCGTCCCAGTACTTCCAGGCGTCCGACCCGGACCCCAGGACGCGCCCCTGCCAGTTCCCGCGCAGCATCGGCCCGGCCGGCACGAAGAGCGCCGGTATGCCCATGGAGATGGCTCCCATCAGCAGGGCCGGCGTGGTCTTGTCGCAGCCGCCCAGCAGCACCGCCCCGTCGATGGGGTGGGACCGCAGCAGCTCCTCGGCCTCCATCGCCAGGAAGTTGCGGTAGAGCATGGTGGTCGGCTTGACGAAGGGCTCCGACAGGGACATCGCCGGCAGCTCCAGCGGGAAGCCACCGGCCTGCAGCACGCCGCGCTTCACGTCCTCCGCCCGGGCCCGCAGGTGGGTGTGGCAGGGGTTGATGTCGCTCCAGGTGTTGACGACGGCGATCACCGGCTTGCCGGCGTAGTCGGCCGAATCGTGGCCGATCTGGCGCAGGCGCGAGCGGTGGCCGAAGCTGCGCAGGTCCTTCACCCCCAGCCAGCGGTGGCTGCGCAGATCCTGCGGGGTCTTGCGCGGTTTGCCGGTCATCGCCGTCTCCTCATTCGCCGGCGCCGAGCGGGGCGGCGGCCGGCCGGCGCTGCGCCCAGAGCTGGGCGGCGACCACCGTCCCGGCCAGCGCCAGCCCGGCGGCGTCGGTGAGCAGCCCCGGCTTGATCAGGGTGAAGGCGGCGGCCACCAGCAGCACCCGCTGCCAGGCGGTCGCCCGGACGATCAGGTAGCCGTGCAGGCCGGCGGCCAGGAAGACCACGCCGAAGGTGGCGGAGACGGCGGACCCCAGCACGGTCGTCCAATCGCCGACCATCAGCAGCGACGGCCCGAAGATGAACATGTAGGGGATGACGTAGCCGGTCAGGCCCAGCTTCACCGCCGCCACCGAGCTTTCCCACAGGGCCGCCCCCGACAGGCCGTTGGCGGCGTAGACGGCGATGGCGACGGGCGGCGTGATCGCCGACAGGATGGCGAAGTAGAAGACGAACATGTGCGCGCTCTCCACCGGCACGCCGAGCTTCACCAGGGCCGGCACCAGCAGCGCGACCTGGATGATGTAGGCCGGCGTCGTCGGCATCCCCATGCCCAGCACGATGCCCGCCGTCATGGTCAGCACCAGGGCCAGCAGCAGGGTCTCGTTGGCGGCGCCGATCACGAAGGCGCTGAAGCTGAGGCCGGCCCCGGTCAAGGTGATGACGCCGATGACGATGCCGGCGCTGGCGCAGGCCAGCGCCACCACCACCGATCCCAGCGCCCCGTCGCGCAGAGCCTCGACGATCATCCGCAGGTCGATGGCGTCGCGGGTCGACTTGCGCAGCAGGGCCGTCGGCACCACCGAGGCGATGCCGCACAGGGCCGAGAAGGGCGCGCTGTAGCCGGCCAGCAGGACGGCGACGATGACGACCAGCGGCAGGAACAGGTGGCCGCGCTCGCGCAGCACCGTCCCGAGGTGCGGCAGCTCGTGGCGCGGCAGGCCGACCAGGCCGATGCGCTTGGCCTCGAAGTGCACCGCGGCGAAGACGGCGAGGTAGTAGAGCAGCGCCGGGATGGCGGCGTAGGCGGCGACGGTGAGGTAGCTCACCCCGAGGAACTCGGCCATCACGAAGGCGGCCGCCCCCATGATCGGCGGCATGATCTGGCCGCCGGTGGAGGCGACCGCCTCGACCGCGCCGGCGAAGGCCGGGCGGTAGCCCAGCCGCTTCATCAGCGGGATCGTGAAGGCGCCCGTGGTCATGACGTTGGCGACGGCGCTGCCCGACACGCTGCCGAACAGGCCGCTGGTGATGCAGGCGACCTTGGCCGGGCCGCCGGCCTGGTGACCGGTCAGGCTGATCGCGAAGTCCATGAACAGCCGTCCCGCCCCGCTGCGCTCGACGAAGGCGCCGAACAGGATGAACAGCACCACGTAGGTGGCCGACACGCCGGCGGGGATGCCGAAGATGCCCTCGGTGGTGAGGTAGAGCTGCTCCAGCAGCAGCAGCGGCGCGGTGCCGGTCAGCAGCAGGGCGTAGCCGAGGAACAGCGCCACGGTGATGGGGAGCACCCAGCCCATGGCGCGCCGGGTCGCCTCGAAGATCAGCCCCACCATCAGCACCCCGAAGACGACGTCGCCGGTGCGCAGGTCGTCGATGTAGATGAAGCGGTTGAGGATGTAGTCGAGGTTGAGCACGGGATAGGCGGCGGCGGCCACGCTCAGCGCCACCAGCGCCCAGTCGTGGAGGCGCGGCCCCCGCCCGGCGTCGCCGGCGCGCCAGGGCAGCGTCAGGAACGCCAGCACCAGGGCGAAGCCGATGTGGGTGCTGCGCAGGGTGAAGGCGTCGGGCGGCCCGGAGAAGGCGATGTAGAGGTGGTAGAGGCTCATCGCCAGGGCGACCGCCAGCACGGCCGCCGTCGTCACGCGCGCGTACATGGGGACTCAATCCTCGCCGGAGGGCGGTGCCGGACCGCGGAAAGGCGCGGCTACATCGCGCCCTGTTCCTTGTAGAAACGCACCGCGCCCTTGTGCATGGGCACGCCGATGTCCTCGGCCATCTGCTGCGGCGTCAGCCCGGCCATGGCCTTGGCGATGGCCTGCAGGTCGCCGAGGCTGGCGTGGATGTTCTTCAGGATGGCGTAGGCCGTGTCCTCGGGCAGGTCGCAGCGGGCGATCAGGTGGGTGGCGTAGCCGATCGCCGGCACCGCCTCGCTCTGGCCGGGGTAGCTGCCGGCCTTGATCGTCAGCTTGGTGAAGCCGGGATTCATCTTGCGCATCTTCGCCATCATGTCCTCGGACAGGCCGATGAGCGTGATGTCGGCGGCGCTGGCGAGGTCCATGATCGACGAGGCCGGCACCGTGGTCCCCAGGGTCATCACCGCGGCGTTGTTGTCCTTCATCAGCGACACGCCGTCGGAGTAGGAGACGAAGTGCACCTTCGACAGGTCGTCGTAGCCGAGTTCGGCGGCCTGGAGGAGCTGACGGGTGATGTCCTCGGCGGTGTTGCCGCGGGGCTGGGTGGCCAGCGCGCGGCCCTTGAAGTCGCGCACGTCGTCGATGCCGCTGCTCTTGAGGGCGACGATCTGGAAATACTGCGGATAGAAGCTGGCGAGGTTGCAGACGTTCTTCGCCTTGGCGTCGAAGGGGCTGCGCCCCTCGATCGCGTCGACCGTCGACACCGAGTTGGCGAAGGCGATGTCGGCCTTGCCGGCCTCGACGCCCTTGACGTTGGCGACGCCGCCGCCCGGCAGCACCTGGACGTCGTTGCCGTTCATGCCCTTCTGCACGATGTTCTGGATCGCCCCGCCCAGCGGGTACCAGGAGCCGCCCTGCGGCCCGGTCATCAGCTTGAAGGTCTCGGCCGAGGCCGGCCCGGCCAGAGCGGCGGCGGCGGCGGCGGCGGCGACGGTGGCGGCGACGGCGGCAGCGGCCGCCAGCGGCAGGGACTTGGTGCGCATGTCTCTCCTCCCCTTCGTTCTCGTGACGAACTCACGCTGCCGGCCGCGCCAGCAGGTCCTCCGCCCCGGCGGCGCGGGCGATCGCACCGACCGTGTCGGCAAGGCTGCGGGGAACCGGGACGCCCTCGCGCAGCCGGCGCTCCCGCGTGCGGTGTTCGGGGTCGCCGGCGACCAGCACGGGCCGGGCCGGATCGACCGGTGCGGTGGCCCGCAGCGCCTCGACGACGGCGTCGAGATCGGCCTCGAAGCCACCGTCGTCGCGGAAGGCGTGCGGATCGAGCGCCAGGAAGAAATGGCCGACGTCGTTGCGCGCGGCGCCGTCCGGGCGCAACGGCGCGAAGCTGGCGCCCGCCAGCACCGTCGACAGCACCTCCACCATGGCGGCGAGGCCGTAGCCCTTGTGGCCGCCGAGCTCGCGCGAGCCGCCCAGCGGGGTGAGCAGCTTGTCCGCCAGGGCCCGGTCGGGATCGCTCTGGGAGCGGCCGTCCGGCGTCAGCGCCCAGCCCTCGGGCAGCGCCGTGCCGGCGCGCGCCGCCAGCTTCAGCTTGCCGACGGCGGCGGTGCTGGTGGCCATGTCCAGCAGGAAGGGCGGGTTCCGCCCGGCGGGGGCGGCGAAGGCGATGGGGTTGGTGCCCAGCATCGGCCGGGTGCCGAAAGTCGGCACGATGGCCGGCCGGTGCACCGCCGTGGTGGCGACGCCGATCAGCCCTTGGCCGGCGGCGCGCAGCGCGTACACCCCGGCGGCGCCGTGATGGTTGGAGTTGCGCACCGCCACGGCCCCCAGGCCGAAGGTGCGCGCCTTCGCCGCCGCCAGGTCCATGGCGCGCAGCGACGGGACCGCGCCCAGCCCGCCGCCGCCGTCGATCAGCCCCGTGGCCGCGCCGTCGCGGACGACGCGGACCTCGGCCGCCATCACCAGGCGGCCGGAACGGCGGAGCTCGTCGTAGAGCGGCAGCAGGGCGAAGCCGTGGCTGTCGATGCCGCGGAGGTCGGCCTCCAGCAGCACGTCGGCGGTCTCGCCGGCGTCGGACGCCGGCATGCCCCAGGCGCGGAGCACCGCGACGAGCTGGCGGTGCAGCCGTTCCGCCGGGACCAGCGTCGTGTCCATGGCGCGGGCCTCCGTCAGGCCGCGACGCGGGCGTTCGTGCGGTCGTAGGCGAGCAGCGCCCGGGCCGCCTCGGCGACGCGGCCGCGCTCGGGCTCCGGCAGGTTCTCCAGGAGCGGCAGCATCGGCCCCATGTCGGCGATGCCGGCCCCGGTCACCGCGTCGTGCAGGACACGGATCGGGCTCAGCGCGTCGCGCAGATCCTCCAGCGGCAGGAAGGCGGCGCGGATGCGTTCGGCCTCGTCGGCGGCGCCGGCCTTGAGCGCCGCCAGCAGCCGCATGGAGGCCGCCGGGGCGACGCAGACCGAGCCGGAGGTGAAGGCCGGCAGGCCGAAGTCCCGCATGTGGACGATGGCCGGACGCTCGCCGATGCCGCTGATGACGCGGTCGCGGCCGACGGCGTCGACGAGGCGGGCGAGATACGGGTCGTCGGCGGGGTCGGGGCGCACCACCGCGTACTTGATGGCGGCGACCAGGCCGTCGTCGCACAGCGCGCGGACGAGATCCACCGTCAGGTAGCCCTCGAACTTGATGTAGACGATGACGGGCCGTCCCAGCGCCTCGGCGAAGCGGCGGATGCCGCGGGCCGCCCCGCCGGGCGTCGCCGGAAAGGTCAGCGGCAGCACCATGGCGGTGGGAAAGGCGCGCTCCCGCAGCACGGCCACCTGGTCCATCATCTTGCCGAAGTCCGGCCCCGCCGACGGGATCACCCAGCTGTCCGCACCCGCCGCTTCGGCCAGGAGGTCCAGCGCCTCGGCGTACTCGTGCAGGCCGATGTGGTAGAAGTTCGCGTTGCCACCGTACATCAGGGTGCGCACCCCGCCGCCCTCGAGGTGGCGGATCAGGGCGGCGTTGGCGTCGCGGTTCAGCGTCAGGTCGGCGTGGCGCGCCAGCGGCGGCACCGCGAGAACCGAGCGCGCGACGTCGTCGACCGTGACGGCGGTCGTCTTCATGGCAACTCCTCCCCCGACCATTTTGTTCGTGCAGCCTTCAGTCCGCTTGGCGAACAGAGTCGGCTTGTCGGCACAACTTGTCAAGCGACGTTACAAGTTGCCGGGCCGCGCCGTTCGGTCTACCGTTTCCGGCGGAGGCGATCATGGAACGTGCGGTGTCGGACCCGGCGGACGGCGACGGCGATCGCGGCGCGGCGACGCCGGCCTTCTTCACGCCGCACCGGCAGAGCCCCCTGCCCGACCAGGTGTACGAGCAGCTGCTGCTGCAGATCGGCAGCGGCCGTTTGGCGGTCGGCGGGCGCCTGCCGTCGGAGCCGCGGCTGTGCGCGGCGTTCGGCGTGTCCCGGCCGGTGGTCCGGGCGGCCCTGGCGCGGCTGCGCGCCGACGGCGTCGTCGAGTCCCGCCGCGGCTCCGGCAGCTTCGTGCTGCGCGAGCCGAGCCGGGAGTTCCTGCGCGTCGCCCCCAGCGGCAGCATCGCCGAGCTGATGCGCTGCTACGAGATGCGCGTCGCCCTGGAGGGCGAGGCGGCGTTCCTGGCGGCGCAGCGGCGCGGCGCGGCGGAGCTGGCGGCGATGGAGGCGGCGGCGCGGCGGCTGGAGCAGGCGATCGCCGCCAACGACATCGGCGCCGACGCCGACGTCGCCTTCCACCACGCCGTCGCCGAGGCGACCCACAACCACCTCTTCGTCCAGGCGATGGAGAGCATGCGCCGGCCCCTGCGCGACGGCATCGCCACGGCGCGCCGCCTGTCGCAGATGGCCGCCGCCGAGCGCCTGACCCTGGTCCAGCGCGAGCACGCCGCCATCCTCGACGCCGTCCGCGCCGGCGACGGCGAGGCGGCGCGCACGGCGATGCGCCTGCACATCGAACGCTCGCGCGACCGCATGGTCGGGTTCATGGGCTAGCGTCGGCCCTCCGGACGGTCAGTCGGCTACCGCACCGCGTCGAGCGCCCACATCCAAGCGGCCAGCACCACCGCCCCGGCAAGCAGGAAGCGCCCGTTCCAGCCGCTCCCGGCGGTGCCGCCGGGCACCCCGGCCATGCGGGCGATCATCAGCGTCGCCGCCCCCACCGGCGTCGTGCAGGCCGACAGCGCCCAGGCACCCATCAGCCCGCTCGCCAGCACCATCGGCTCGATGCCGTGCTGGGTCAGGTGGGCGAAGCCCTGGCCGAACACGGTCACCGTGACGATCTGCGGCACGCCGTAACGGGCCAGCACCATGATCGCCCAGGCCAGCAGCACCATGATGGCGAGGCCGGGCAGCGGCAGCGCGGCGACGAGGCGGGCGGCCTCCTGCGGCGGGATGAAGGCGGCGCCGACGGTGCCGACGAAGGTGGCGCCGCCGATGATGACGAACTCGTTGCGGAACGCCGGCATGCTGACGGTCAGCCGGCCGCCCAGCCGGCGCGCCGCCTGCCAGGGAGCGGCGAAGCCGGCGCCGCGGTGCTGGGCGGTCAGCCACAGCCACGCCGCCACCGGCACCGCCATCATCGCCCCGGCGATCGGCCGCACCCCCAGCGCCAGCGCCAGCGCCATGGCGCCGGCCACCACGGCGGCGATCAGCCCCGTCAGCCCGGCGAGCGGCCGCCACGCCATCGCCGGGCGCTGCGGCGGCACGGCCGGCCGCGGGAATTCGGAGCGGTCGACCGCCCACGCCACCCCCAGCAGGATCGCCCCCAGCAGCATCTGCAGCGGCATCAGCCGCCACCAGTCGAGCCCCGGGATGGCCGCCGTGGTGACGGCGAAGGACACCGACAGCGGCGACCACACGGTCATCGTGACGAAGCCGCGCAGCACCGCCGTCAGCATCCGCCGCGTGCGGATCGCGGCGATGCGGGCGTCGCCGCCGGCGGCCTCCAGGGTGTTGCCGCGCAGGACCATGGTGCCCAGCAGGGTCAGGACGCCGAAGTTCAGCACCACGGCGATGAGGTGGCTGCCCACCGCCAGCACCAGGAAGCGGCGCCCCGGCGGCTGGCGCACCATCAGGTCGCCGCAGCGCTGCACCAGCGCCGAGCTCTGCGCGGCGTCGCGCAGCAGGCTGAGCGAGGCGAGCAGGCCGACGACCAGCGCCGCCCCGGTGAGGCCGCGCAGCACGGTGGCGCCGGGCGCGTCCAGCAGCGCCCAGGCGGCCGCCGCGCAGGCCAGGCAGGCGCCCAGCATGATCCGGCCGCCGCGGGCCAGCGCCGGCGCCTCGAGCGCCATGAACAGCAGCATGGCGGTCGCGGCGACGGCCTTGACGGCCGGCTGCCCGGTCAGCTCCCAGGCGACGGCGCCGCCGGCGATGACGGCGACCGCCAGCGTCGACAGCAGTGCGGCAAGACCCGGCGGCAGGCCGGACGAACGCAGGGGGATGGACAAGGGGTGTTCCTACCGGGCTCCGGGTGCGGCGGCGTGCGAGGTGCGGACATTGTCGTAGAAGCGGCGCTCGCCGCAACGCAGTTCCCGTCATGGCACCCCGTCGCACGGCGGGCGGGGGCGACGTCTGCCGGGGCCGTCCCGCCAGCGGACGGAAGCGCGCGGTTGTCCTGACGACCAACAATGCAGCGTATCGGCGATTCTTGTGCAACCGCGAACAGTGCTTCGGGTAGAGTGGCGTCGCCGCCGCCGCCGGGGCGGCGGCCCAGCAGGAGGAACGACGATGCTTCTGCACAGGAAACTCGACGAGATCCTCGGGGACGAAGGCGCGGTCCAGCGCAGCGCCCCGTCGGTGGAGATCACCGGCCACGACCCGATCTACCCCACGCCCTTCCGCGTCGGCGAGGCGGGGGCGGTGGCGCTCGCCGGCTACGCCATGGGCATCAACGAGATCTGGCGCCAGCGCAGCGGCCGCGGGCAGACGGCGGTGATCGACGTGGCGGCCGCCGCGGTGTCGCTGAAGAGCGTCGCCCACCTGCTGCAGCAGGGCTATCCCGTGCCCTTCCCCGATCCCGCCTACCCGCTGACCGACTTCCACCGCTGCCGCGACGGCCGCAGCATCTTCCTGCACGCGGGCTATCCGAAGCTGCGGGACGGGCTGCTGAAGCTGCTGGGCTGCCCCAACGACCGCGCCGCCATCGACGCCGCCGTGGCGACCTGGGATTCCGGGGAACTGGAGGACGCGGCGGCGGCGGCGGGCCTGTGCGCCGGCATCGCCCGCAGCGCCGCGGAATGGGAGGCGCACCCGCAGGGCCGCCTCCTCGCCGCCGAGCCGGTGGTGCGCATCGACCGCATCGGCGACGGCGCGCCGCAGCCCTTCGCCGCCGCCGCGCGGCCGCTGGCGGGCGTGCGCGTGCTCGACCTCACCCACGTGCTGGCGGGCCCCACCGCCACCCGCACCCTGGCCGAGCAGGGGGCGACGGTGCTGCGGGTGCGGGCGCCGCAGAACCCGACCATCCCCTCCTTCGTCATGGACACCGGCCACGGCAAGCTGTCCACCGTGCTCGACCTGACCCAGGCGGGCGCCGCCCGGCGCATCGAGGAGCTGATCGGCGAGGCCGACGTGCTCGTGCAGAGCTACCGCCCGGGTGCGCTCGACGCGCTCGGCTTCTCGCCGGCCGCGGTGGCGGCACGGCGGCCCGGCATCGTCTACGTCTCGGTGAGCTGCTACGGCGACGAGGGGCCGTGGGGCCAGCGCCGCGGCTGGGAGCAGCTGGCGCAGTCGGTCACCGGCATGGCGGTGGTCCAGGGCTCGCCCGACGCGCCGGCGCTGAGCCCGGTCTACCCCAACGACTACGTCACCGGCTACCTCGCCGCCTACGGCGTGACGGCGGCCCTGCTGCGCCGCGCCGAGACGGGCGGCAGCCACCACGTGCGGGTGTCGCTGTGCCGCACGGCGATGTGGCTGCAGTCCTTCGGCACCGTGCCGGCCGACCGCATCCCGGCCGAGCCGCAGGTCCCGCCCGGCCTGCTGCCCCGGCTGATGCTGGCGCGCCAGACGCCCTACGGCCGCCTCGACTTCCTCGGCCCGGTCAGCTCCTACTCGGAGACCGTTCCCTCCTGGGAGCGCCCGACCGTGCCGCTGGCGGCCGACCCGCCGGTGTGGCCGCGCTTCCCGGCGCTGGAACCGGACGAGGCCGCGACCGCCGAGGCCGTGGCGGTGTGACGGCGGCGGTCCGGCGGCCGCGCACCGGCCCTCCGCTCAGGGCGGCAGGCGCCGCGGCGGCGGCTGGGCGGGCGCCGCCGGCAGCCCGTTCTTCAGCCGCAGCACGTAGGTGATGACCTCGGCGACCGCCTGGTAGTGCTGCAGCGGGATCGGCGCGTCGACCTCGGCGGTGGCGTGCAGGGCGCGGGCGAGCGGCGGGTTCTCGACGATGGGCACGCCGTGCTCCTGGGCCACGGCGCGGATGCGCAGGGCGACCAGGTCGGCGCCCTTGGCCAGGCACATGGGCGCCGGCATGCGGCCGCGCTCGTACTCCAGGGCGACGGCGAAATGGGTCGGGTTGGTGATCACCACCGTCGCCTTGGGCACGTTCGCCATCATCCGCCGCTTGGAGCGCGAGCGGCGGATCTCCTTCAGCCGGGCGCGGGCGTGGGGATCGCCCTCGATCTGCTTGTACTCGTCCTTGACCTCCTGGAAACTCATGCGCAGGCGCTTGCGCCACTCCAGCCGGTTCCACAGCACGTCGACCGCCGCCATCAGGACGGTCGCCAGCAGGACCGCCAGCAGCAGGCGCAGCGTCACATCGCGCAACAGCACCGGCAAGCCGGCGACGTCCATGCCCACGCTCCCCTCCGTCCATGCGATGTAGGGCGCCACGGCGTACCACGCCGCGGCGCTGATGATGCCCAGCTTGACCAGGCTCTTGACGAACTCCACCACCGCTTGGCGCGAGGCGATCCGCTTCCAGCCGGACGCCGGCGACAGGTGCGACAGCTTCGGCCGGATGCGTTCGGTGGCGAACAGGAACGGCCCCTGGCCGAGCGCCGACACCACCACCCCGACCGCCAGCACCCCCAGCACCGGCAGCAGCGCCGCGCCGACCCCGAGGATCAGCCAGTGCAGCCGGTGGACGACGTCGAAGGCCGTGCCGTCGAGGCGGATGTCGTCGGGATTCTCGATCAGCGGCAGCAGCAGCGACGCCATGTTCGACATGGCGCCCGGCGCCACCAGCAGCACGATCATCCAGGCCGCCGCCATGGCGGCCAGCAGGCCGACGTCGCGGGCGCGCGGCACGTCGCCCTTCTCCGCGGCCTCGCGCAGGCGTTTCTCGGTCGGCTCCTCGGTCTTCTGGTCGTCGTCCTGCTCCGCCATCGCGCCGCCCCGCCTCAGTGCCCGTAGAGCCAGGTGGCGAGCGCGTCGACGAAGCCGCTGAGCATCGCCCCGGAGGTCACCATGAACAGGCCGAGCCCGACCAGCAGCAGGACCGGGGTGCCGACGAAGTAGACCGGCATCGCCGGCATCACCCGGTTCACCAGCCCGAGCGTGATGTTGAGCACCAGCCCGAACAGAAGGAACGGCGCGGCGAGGCCGACGCCGAGCCGGAAGGTGGCGGCCACCAGCTCGGCGAAGCGCCGGGCCAGCGCCCCCAGCTCCGGGAACACGCCGACCGGCCAGGTCGCGTAGGAACGGAGCAGGGCGCCGATCATGAGATAATGGACGTCGGAGGCGAACAGCAGCGCCAGCCCGCCGATCAGCAGCACGCCGGACAGCACCGAGCCGCCCTCGAAGCCGCCGGCGTCGACCGTGAAGGGGTTGCTGAGGCCGATCACCTGGGCGGCCAGCCCGCCGGTCGCCTGCAGGGCCGCCAGGAACAGCTTGGCCCCCAGGCCGAGGAAGGCGCCCACCAGGATCTCGCCGACGAACAGCCCGACCAGCACCGCCGGATCGTCCGGCACCGTCCCGGGCAGGCCGGGCACGGCCGGCAGCAGGACCAGGGTGACGAGCAGCGCCACCGCCAGCCGCACCGGCACGGGCACCGCGTTCTCGCCGAATCCCGGCATGGCGCCGACGGCGGCGGCGACCCGCACGAACACCAGGAAGGCCCGGAAGACCTCCTGGACCAGGAGCTGCGCCAGCGGGTCCGCCACCGGGTCCATGGCCGGCCTCACACCTGGTCGATGGTCTTGAGCGCCGCCTTGCGGTGCAGCTCGGCGTGGCTGAGCACCGGCGTCATCGGGCTCACCCGCTCCAGCAGCGAGCGCACGAAGGGCCGCACCTCGGCTCCCACCAGCAGGGCCGGCCAGACCTGCGGCGTGGCGTGCTTCTGGATCTTCAGGCGCAGCGCCGTCAGGAACTCCTGGACCTGGCTCGGCGGCATGACGAAGCGGCGGTCGTCGCCCTCGACGACGATGTTCTCCATCAGCACCTGCTCCCATTTCGGCGACAGCGCGATCACCGGCACGAAGCCGTCGGACCCGGCCAGGCCCTGGCAGATCTGCTGGCCGAGGCGGGCGCGGACGTGCTCGGTGATCAGGGTGATGTGGCGGGTCCAGCCCACCGCCTCGGCGACCGCCTCGACGATGATCGGCAGGTTGCGGATCGACACCCGCTCGGCCAGCAGCGCCTGCAGCACCCGCTGCAGCACGACCATGGAGATCTGGCTGGGCACCATGTCGTTGATCAGCTTCTGGTACTCGCGCCCCAGCCCGTCGATCAGCTTCTGCAGGGCGGCGAAGGTCAGCAGGGTCGGCAGATGGTCCTTGATGACCTCGGTGAGGTGGGTGGTGATGACGCTCTCCGGGTCGACCACCGTGTAGCCCTTGGCGACCGCCTCCTCGTGGCGGGCCGGGTCGATCCACTTGGCGTGCAGGCCGAAGGTGGGCTCGCGCGTCGATTCGCCCTGCACGTCGGCCACCTCGCCGCCGGTGGGATCGATGGCCAGCAGGTGCTTGGGCCGCACCTCGCCCTTGGCGACCTCCACCCCCATGATGCTGACGACGTAGCTCTTGGGCGCCAGGAAGCTGGAATCCTTGATGCGCACCGAGGGCAGGACGAAGCCGAACTCCATGGCGAAGCGCTTGCGCAGGGTCTTCACCTTGCTGGTCAGCGGGCCGTTCTTGTTGAGGATCAGCGGCACGAGGTGGTTGCCGACCTCGACCTTGACCTCGTCGACCTTGAGCATCTCCTCGACCGGCTCCTCCGGCGGCTGGGCGGCGGCCGGCTTGCGGCTCTCCTCCAGCTTGGCCAGCGCGGCCAGCCGGGCGCGTCGGCGCGGCGCGTACCAGCCGAGCGCGCCGAAGCCGCCGGCCACAGCCATGAAGGGCGCGAAGGGCAGGCCCGGCGTCAGGGCCAGCAGCCCGAGGAGGCCGGCCGCCACCATCAGCGCCTTGGGATGGGCGCCGAGCTGGTCGACCACCACCTTGTCGGCCGAGCCGGTGTTGCCGCCCTTGGTGACGAGCAGGCCGGCGGCCAGCGACACCACCAGCGCCGGGATCTGCGTCGCCAGCCCGTCGCCGACGGTGAGCGTGGTGTAGGCCGAGGCCGCCGCCTCGAAGCTCATGCCCTGCTGGACGATGCCGATGGCCATGCCGCCCAGCACGTTGATGCCGGTGATGATGAGGCCGGCCACGGCGTCGCCGCGCACGAACTTGGAGGCGCCGTCCATGGCGCCGTAGAAGGTGCTCTCGTCCTCCAGCTCCTTGCGCCGCCGGCGCGCCTCGACGTCGTCGATCATGCCGGCCGAGAGGTCGGCGTCGATCGCCATCTGCTTGCCCGGGATGGCGTCCAGGGTGAAGCGGGCGCCGACCTCGGCGATGCGGGTGGCGCCCTTGGTGATGACGACGAAGTTGATGACGACGAGGATGCAGAAGATCACCACGCCGATGACGAAGTTGCCGCCCATGATGAACTGGCTGAAGCCCTGGATCACATGGCCGGCGGCGGCGGTGCCGCTGTGGCCGTCGCTGAGGATCAGCCGGGTCGAGGCGATGTTGAGGGCGAGGCGCAGCATGGTGACGACCAGCAGCACCGTCGGGAACGACGAGAAGTCGAGCGGCTTGGGGATCCACAGCGACACCATCAGGATCAGCACGCTGACGGCGAAGGACAGGGTCAGCCCCATGTCGAGCATCCACGACGGCACCGGCAGGAACAGCACCGCCAGGACCAGCAGGATGGCGACCGCGAACAGCACGTCGCGGTTCGCCATGCCGAGGTCGCCGAGGATGCCGAAGCGGGTGCGGACGTGTTCGGTCAGCGTCATGGCGTCACGTTGGCTCCGAAGGAAGAGGCCCCCGCGGCCCCGCCGGGCATCCTAGGGGGGCGCGGTAAAACCGGGATTTAAGCCGGCCGCTCAGGGGCGGGCGTCGGGCAGCAGCGGCTGCGCCGGCGCGTCGGCGAACAGGCTCGACAGGAAGGCCAGCCGGCCCAGCTCGGCGGTCGTCCACACCGGCGCCGCGCCGCGGCGCTCCGCCGGCTGCCGCGGCCCGGCGGCCAGCGCCTCCAGGTAGCCGAGCGCGTGCGCCACCCAGCGCCGGTTGCCGACGACCCGCTCGCGGTAGGCGGCGCCGCGCTCGGACTGGGCGGAGTGGTAGCGGGCGATGGCGGCCTCCAGCGACCCCTGGTCGCGCCGCAGCCCGCCGAGGAAGGCGGCGGCGTAGGCGGCGTTGGCGCCGGGGTCGAACGCCGTGTCGAGATCGGCGAAGGCGTCGGGGTGCCACTTGAGGTTGATCTGCAGGCAGCCCACGTCGATCGAGCGCACGCCGCGGTCCTGCTCGGCCCGCACGAAGGCGACGGCGGCGGCGCGGCTGGCGAAGTAGCGCGACCGTCCCTCGCTGTTGACGGTCCACGGCCACACCGTGAAGAGGCGGTCGTCGGTGCGGCGCCCGGCCTCGGTGAACCCCATCGCCAGCAGCAGGTGGTCGGCGATGCCGGCCGCCCGCTCGGCGTCGAGGATGGCGGCGATGCACTGCGCCTCGGGCGGCAGGGCGCGGCGCGGCGGCACGGCGGCGCCGGCCCCCGGAGGCGGCGCCGGCAGGGCGTAGAGGGCCGGCGTCCAGGCGCCGATCTGCGACGGCGACGCCGCGGCCACCGCGGCGGCCCAGCCGCCCAGCAGAGCGGCCAGCGCGGCGGCGATCGTCCCGCGGCGGCGCGCCGGCCCCATGGCCCTACTCGACCGACACGATCAGATCGGTCAGCCGTTCCGAGTAGGTGGCGAGCGCGCCGTACATGAACGGCAGCGCCAGCACCACGACGACCAGGATGGCGACGATCTTGGGCACGAAGGTCAGGGTCATCTCCTGCACCTGGGTCAGGGCCTGGACCAGGGAGATCGCCACGCCCACCACCACGGCGACGGCCAGCGGCGGCGCGGCGACCAGCAGCACCGTCCAGATGCCGCTGCGCAGCACCTCCAGGACGTCGGCCTCGTTCATGGCGGCTGCCCTCACACGCCCATGCGCATGATTTCCTGATAGGCCTGGACCATCTTGTCGCGGATGGCGACCACCGACTGCACCGTCATCTCGGCGGCGAGCACGGCGCGGACCACCTCCTGGGCGCTGGCCTTGCCGGCCACCGCCGACATCGACACGCGCTCGCTCTCCTGCAGCGTGTCGACGGCGTCGGCGATCTGCCGGTCGAGGAAGGTGCCGAAGTCCGTCTCCGCGGCGCCGCCGGCCGGCGCCGTGCCGAAGGCGCCCTCGGCGGCGGTCGGCATCGTCGGCGCCGGGGCGGCCAGCGCACCGCCGCGGTTGGCGGCGTAGGCGGCGGCGACGCGGGCGATGGGCATCTCGATCATGGACAGGCTCCTCAGCTCCGCAGCAGGTCGACGACCCGGTTCATCATGGCGCGCGACTGTTCGATGACGTTCATGCTGGCCTCGAAGGCGCGGCCCGCCTCACGCATGTCCATCATCTCGATCAGCGGTTCGACGTTGGGCTGCTTGACGTAGCCCTTGTCGTCGGCCGCGGGGTGCGAGGGATCATAGGCGAGCGAGAAGTCGCTGCGGTCGCGGCCGATCTGCTTGACCCGCACCACCTCGGCGCCGAGCTCGCGGTCCATCACCGAATCGAAGGACACGGTCTTGCGGCGGTAGGGATCGCCGCCCCTGGTGGACGCCGTGGAATCGGCGTTGGCGAGGTTCTCCGCCACCACCCGCAGGCGCGTCGCCTGGGCCTGCAGACCCATGCCGGCGATCTTCAGGGTGGCGGTCAAGGCATCGTTCATGGTCTCTTTCCTCCTCCGCCGGGACGCGGGTCACGCCGGCCGTCAGCCGCCGGACCGCCACGCCAGGCGCAGCATCTGCATGTTTCGCTGGAACAGCCCGGTGGTCAGCGCGAAGGCGTCGCCGGTGTCGCTCGCCTTCGACATCTCCTGATCGAGCGACACGGCGTTGCCGGACGGCGTCGTCTCCCAGGGCACATAGGCGTGGTCCTCCCGGAAGCTGCCCGCCGGACGCGCGCTCGCGAGGTGCAGCGCCGCGGTGCGGGCCGGCACGACCGGTTGGATGTCGTTCAAAATCGCATCGAATGGCTTCAGGTCACGCGACTTGTAATCCGGAGTGTTGGCGTTCACGACGTTCTCGGCGATCACCTTCTGGCGCTGCGCCAGGTAATCGAGCCGAAGTCCCGCCAGCTTGAACACGCCGATTTGGCTAAAATCCATGGCGCCCTCTTCATGCGACGTTGGAAGGGACGATGAGGCGGGCGGTTTAAAACCGGATTTAAATCGGCCCGTCTATGGTGCCCGGCGCAGGAAGCGACGGAGAGACGGGCGCATGCGGGTGCTGGAAGCGTTGGCGGCGGAGATCGAACGCCTGCCGATGACCACGTGGCGAGGGAGCATCCGCGCCGCCACGGGCATGACGGTGGAGGTCGACGGGCTGCAGCGGGTGCTGTCGGTCGGCGACAAGTGCCACGCCGAGACCGTGCACGGGCGGCGCGTGCTGTGCGAGACCGTCGGCTTCCGCCACGGGCGCTCGCTGCTGATGGCGTTCGACGCCCTCGACGGCGTCGCCGAGGGCTGCGCGGTGCGCACCGACGACACCGCCTCCACCCTGCGCCCCGGCATCGGCTGGCTGGGGCGGGTGGTCGACGCGCTGGGCCAGCCGGTCGACGGCAAGGGGCCGCTGCGCAACGGCGAGCACCCCCGTTCCCTGCGCCAGCCGCCGCCGGCCGCCTGCGCGCGCCGCCGCGTCGGTGCGCGCATCGACACCGGCATCCGCGTGGTCGACGCCTTCGTGCCGCTGTGCCGCGGCCAGCGCCTCGGCGTGTTCGCCGCGTCGGGGGTCGGCAAGTCGACGCTGCTCTCCATGTTCGCCCGCAACGCCGCCGCCGACGTCATCGTCATCGGCCTGGTCGGCGAGCGCGGCCGCGAGGTGCGGGAGTTCATCCAGGACGACCTCGGGGCCGAGGGGCTGGCCCGCTCGGTGGTGGTGGTCGCCACCTCCGACGAGCCGCCGCTGATGCGCCGCCAAGCGGCGCTTTTGTGCATGACGGTGGCCGAGGAGCTGCGCGACCAGGGGCTTCACGTGCTGTGCCTGATGGACAGCGTCACCCGCTTCGCCATGGCGCAGCGCGAGATCGGGCTGGCCGCCGGCGAGCCGCCGACCAGCAAGAGCTATCCCCCCAGCGTCTTCGCCGAGCTGCCCCGCCTGCTGGAGCGCGCCGGCCCCGGTCCCGACGATTCCGGCGGCCGCCCGCCCGGCGACATCACCGCCATCTTCACGGTGCTGGTCGACGGCGACGACCACGACGAGCCGATCGCCGACGCCGTGCGCGGCATCCTCGACGGCCATCTCGTGCTCGACCGCAAGATCGCCGAACAGGGGCGCTACCCCGCGGTGGACGTGCTGCGCAGCGTGTCGCGCACCCTGCCCGGCTGCCACAGCGCCGCCGAGAACCGCAGCGTCGCCCGCGCCCGCGCCGCCATCGCCACCTACGAGAACATGCGCGAGATGATCCGGCTCGGCGCCTACAAGCGCGGCACCGACCCGGACGTCGATTCCGCCATCCTGCTCCAGCCCCGGCTGGACGAGTTCCTGCGCCAGGGCAAGGACGACCGCCTGGCCGCCGCCGCCACCTTCACCCGCCTCGACCAGCTGCTCGCTTCCCCGGGAGATCGGCCATGAGCGTCAACACCACCCTCGCCAGCCGGGCCCTGTCGCCGACCCAGGCCAAGGACCGCTCCACAGCCGAGGCCGACACGGTCCCGGCCGAGTCGCCGGGCATCGGCTTCGAGGACGTGCTCGACGCGGTCAACCCGCTGCAGCAGCTCCCCGTCGTCTCCGCCGTCTACCGCGAGACGACGGGCGACACCATCTCGATCCCGTCGCGGCTGGCCGGCGGTCTCCTGTTCGGCGGCGTCGCCGGCCTGATCGGCAGCGCCGCCATGGTGCTGTTCGAGGAGGCGACCGGCGACAGCGTGCTGGGCCACCTGCAGACCATCGCCGACGGCGCCCTGGCCGAGCCGGCCGCCGCACCCGGAGCCGCCCTGCCCTACCTGGCGCGGCCGGACGCGGCGCCCCCGGCCGGAACGGGCGAGCCCTCGGCGGCCGCCCTGGCCGAGGCGCTGAAGCGCAAGGTCAATGCCGCCGCTGCGGCCGGCGAGGCGCAGGCCGCCGCCGCGCCGGCGCTGGACCCGAAGCTGCTGGCCCAGCTCTACGAGCTGGAGGCGACCGACGCCCGCGAGGAGGGCGCGATCCGCCTGTAGCGGCGGCGCCGTCGCGGCCGGCCCGGCCCGGCGCCGCGCCCCCGTCGGCAAGCGCCGATTCCGTCGGCGCGCGGCGGCGGCACGCACCGGCGCCGGCGCCGTCGTGACCGGGCCGGTGCCGGCCGAGACGACCGTCCGGGGACCGGGCCCCCCGGAGACCGGCCGCCGCGAAACGTTAACGCCGCTTTTCCAGACCCCGCATAGCGTGGCTCCCGCATCCCGCCGAACGGAACGGACACCGCGATGAACCGCAAGCAGCGCAGGATTCAGGCGAAGACGGCTCCGCAGGCGGGGCCGGCGCGGACGTTCGATCTGGCCGTCCGCCATCACCAGGCCGGCCGACTGGCCGAAGCCGAAGCTCTCTACAACCGTGTCCTCGCGGTGGATGCCCGCCACGCCGACGCGCGGAACATGCTCGGGGTGATCGCCCACCAGACCGGCCGGCAGGAGCTGGCGCACCACCAGATCCGAACGGCGATCACGCTCCATCCGGACGCGCCGGATCATCATGCGAAGCTCGGCATCGTCCTGCGCGCGCTCGGTCGCCTGGAGGAGGCTCTGGCAGCCTACGACAGGGCGCTCCAGCTCGATCCGGGTGCGGCCGACGCTCACTCCAACGGCGCGATCGCGTTGTTGGACCTCGGCCGAGCGGACGAGGCCCTGAAAGCCTGCGACGCCGCCCTCGGCATCCAGTCCGACTACCCCGAAGCGCATTGCAACCGCAGCAACGCCCTGCGCAAGCTGGGGCGCCCGGCGGAAGCCCTGGCCGCCAGCGAAGAAGCGCTGCGGATCAGACCCGATTTCTCCGAGGCGCACTGCATCCGCAGCCAGGCCTTGCGCAAACTGGGACGCCTGGAGGAGGCGCTGGTCGCTTGCGACGAAGCGCTGCGGATCAAGCCGGACGACTTCGAGGCGCATTTCTACCGAGCCAAGGCTCTGACGGACCTCGGCCGCCTGGAGCAGGCACTGGCGGCGTACGAGGCGGTGCTGCGGCTCAAGACCGGCCACGCCGCGTCCCATTCCAACACGCTCATGAACTTGCATTACCGGGAGACGGACTCGAAGGGCGCCATTCTCGCGGCGGCCCGGTGCTTCGGTTCCGTGTTCGACCGGCCCCCTTGCGACCCCTTCGCCAATGCGCCGGTTCCCGGGCGCCGGCTGCGCGTCGGCTACGTCTCCGGCGACTTCTGCCAGCACCCCGTGGGCTATTTCATCGAAGCGGTCCTCGCCCATCACGATCCCGCCGCGGTCGAGGTCTTCTGCTACAGCACCCTCGACAAAAGCGACGACGTCACCGCCCGGCTGCGGGCCCATGCCGGCCACTGGCGCAGCCTCGTCGGCCTGAGCGACGACGCCGCCGCCGCCCTGATCCGCGCCGACGCCATCGACCTCCTGGTCGACCTGTCCGGCCACACCGCCGGCAACCGGCTGCTGGTGTTCGCCCGGAAGCCGGCCCCGGTGCAGGTCTCCTGGCTCGGCTATTTCGGCACCACCGGGCTCTCGGCGATGGACTACGTCCTGGCCGACCGCCACGTCGCCCCGGAGGCCGACGACGGCGCCTTCACCGAGCGGGTCTGGCGCCTGCCGGGCAGCTATCTCTGCTTCACGCCCCCCGATCTCGACGTCGCCGTCACGCCGCGCCCGCCGCGGCCGGTGACCTTCGGCAACTTCAACAACAACCCCAAGACCTCGCCCGCCACCATCGCCCTGTGGGCGCGGGTGCTGGCCCGGGTGCCGCAGTCCCGCCTGCTCCTCAAGACCAGGGCGCTGGGCGACGCGGCGGTCCGCCGGCACCTGACGGAGCGCTTCGCCGCCCACGGCGTCGCTGCGCCGCGCCTGATCCTGGAAGGGGGCGTGCCCCGCGCCGAGCTCCTGGCCGCCTACAACCGGGTCGACGTCGCCCTCGATCCCACCCCTTACGGCGGCGGCACGACGACGGCGGAAGCCCTGTGGATGGGGGTGCCGGTGGTGTCGCTGCGCGGCGGCACCTGGGTCGGGCGGGTCAGCGAGAGCATCCTGACGACCGTCGGGGTCGGCGAGCTCGTCGCCCCCGACGCGGACACCTACGTGTCCATCGCCGCCGCGCTGGCCGACGACGGCGCGTTGCGCGCCGTCCTGCACGCCCAGCTGCGCCGGATGCTCGAAACCTCCCCCCTTTGCGACGGCGCCGCCTTCACCCGCCAGTTGGAAGCCGCCTTCCGCGGCATGTGGCGCGCCTGGTGCAACAGCAAGACCACGGGACGGCGTGGCCACGGGCACGACCCGGCTCGTCCCGGCGGCGGACCGCCCGGGGCGCGGAGCGCCGTCGAAGACCGGCCACCGCGAAACGTTAACGCCGCTTTTCCCAGCCTCACGTAGCGTGGCCTCCGCATCCCGCCGAACGGAACGGACACCGCGATGAACCGCAACCAACGCAGGGCTCAGATGAGAGCGGCCCCGCAGCCGGCGTTGGCGCAGACGTTCGAGCTGGCCGTCCGCCATCACCGGGCCGGCCGACTGGCCGAGGCGGAAGCTCTCTACAACGGTATCCTCGCGGTGGACGCACGCCACGCCGATGCGCAGAACATGCTCGGCGTGATCGCCCATCAGACGGGCAAAAGCGCGTTGGCGGTCGAGCGGATCGAAAGGGCCATCGCCCTCGATCGGAACGCGCCGGGCTATCGTTCCAACATCGGCATCGTCTTGCGCGCGCTCGGTCGCCTGGAGGATGCCCTGGCGGCCTACGACGCGGCGCTCCGGCTCAATCCGCAATTGGCCGACGCCCATTCCCACCGCGGCGTGATCCTGTTGGACCTCAACCGCACGGCAGAAGCCCTCGCGGCCTTCGATGCGGCGCTCAGGTTCCGATCCGACTATCCCGAGGCTCACGCCAATCGCAGCATCGCCCTGCTTACCCTGGGACGCGTGGAAGACGCTCTCGCCGCCAGCGAGGACGCGCTGCGATTGAGGCCCGACTACGCCAAGGCCCATGTCCATCGGGCCAACGCCCTCACGGGTCTCGGTCGCTGGAAGGAAGCGCTGGCCGCTTGCAAAGACGCGTTGCGATTGCACCCCGACTATCCCAACGCGCATTTCGTCCGGGCGAACGCCCTCACGAATCTCGGTCGCTGGGAAGAAGCGCTGGCCGCCTGCAAAGACACGCTGCGTTTCAAGCCCGACCATGCCGAGGCCTGTTTCACCCGGGCCAACCTCCTCGTGCTTCTCGGTCGGCCGGAAGAAGCGCTCGCGGCGTACGACACGGCGCTGCGCTTGAAGATCGACGATCCCGACCCACACGACAACAGACTCCTCGCCCTGCATTATCGCGAGACGGATGCGCAAGGCGCCATTCTCGCGGCGGCCCGGTGCTTCGGTTCCGTGTTCGACCGGCCCCCTTGCGACCCCTTCGCCAATGCGCCGGTTCCCGGGCGCCGGCTGCGCGTCGGCTACGTCTCCGGCGACTTCTGCCAGCACCCCGTGGGCTATTTCATCGAAGCGGTCCTCGCCCATCACGATCCCGCCGCGGTCGAGGTCTTCTGCTACAGCACCCTCGACAAAAGCGACGACGTCACCGCCCGGCTGCGGGCCCATGCCGGCCACTGGCGCAGCCTCGTCGGCCTGAGCGACGACGCCGCCGCCGCCCTGATCCGCGCCGACGCCATCGACCTCCTGGTCGACCTGTCCGGCCACACCGCCGGCAACCGGCTGCTGGTGTTCGCCCGGAAGCCGGCCCCGGTGCAGGTCTCCTGGCTCGGCTATTTCGGCACCACCGGGCTCTCGGCGATGGACTACGTCCTGGCCGACCGCCACGTCGCCCCGGAGGCCGACGACGGCGCCTTCACCGAGCGGGTCTGGCGCCTGCCGGGCAGCTATCTCTGCTTCACGCCCCCCGATCTCGACGTCGCCGTCACGCCGCGCCCGCCGCGGCCGGTGACCTTCGGCAACTTCAACAACAACCCCAAGACCTCGCCCGCCACCATCGCCCTGTGGGCGCGGGTGCTGGCCCGGGTGCCGCAGTCCCGCCTGCTCCTCAAGACCAGGGCGCTGGGCGACGCGGCGGTCCGCCGGCACCTGACGGAGCGCTTCGCCGCCCACGGCGTCGCTGCGCCGCGCCTGATCCTGGAAGGGGGCGTGCCCCGCGCCGAGCTCCTGGCCGCCTACAACCGGGTCGACGTCGCCCTCGATCCCACCCCTTACGGCGGCGGCACGACGACGGCGGAAGCCCTGTGGATGGGGGTGCCGGTGGTGTCGCTGCGCGGCGGCACCTGGGTCGGGCGGGTCAGCGAGAGCATCCTGACGACCGTCGGGGTCGGCGAGCTCGTCGCCTCCGACGCGGACACCTACGTGTCCATCGCCGCCGCGCTGGCCGACGACGGCGCGTTGCGCGCCGTCCTGCACGCCCGGCTCCGCCGGATGCTCGAAACCTCCCCCCTTTGCGACGGCGCCGCCTTCACCCGCCAGTTGGAGGCCGCCTTCCGCGGCATGTGGCGCGCCTGGTGCAACAGCAAGGAATCCCGGTCATGAACGCTCCATTGTTCCGCGAGGCCACCTGCCCGGCCTGCGGGCACCACGTCGCGATCCCGTTCCTGGACGGCGGACTGCAGCCGCTGGCCACCATCGCCTGGCCCAGATCGGCCGCGGACGCCCGCAATCTGCCGCGCTACCCGCTCGACTTCGTCCGCTGCGTCGCCTGCGGCCACGTCTCGAATGTCGCGTTCGACTACGGCAAGGTGCCGTACACGGACAAGCCCAACCTGATGTTCAACCGGGCGGCCAAATGGTCGGCCTTCCTCGACGAGACCAGCAGCCGCGTTCTCTCCTTCCTCGGCGATGCGCCGACGGTCGTCGAGATCGGCTACGGCGACGGCAGCTTCCTGGCGGCGCTGGCCGAGCAGCGGCCCGGCGGGCGCTACATCGGCTTCGATCCGCACGGCGCCAGCGGCGGGGACGGCCCCCTCGAGTTTCGACGCATGCTGTTCGATCCCGCCGTTCATCTGGCCGAGCTGCGTCCGGACATGCTGATCAGCCGCCATGTCCTCGAGCACCTCGTCAACCCGCTCGGCTTCCTGCAGGGCATCGCCTTCGCCTCGGCGTCGCTCGACCTGTCGCCGCTCGCCTATTTCGAGGTTCCCTGCATCGACAACGCCCTGCGGCACGGACGGACCGTCGACTTCTACTACGAGCACAGCTCGCAGTTCACGACCACCTCGTTCCACCGCATGCTGTCGCGTTCCTCGTGCGAGATCATCGACCTCGGCCACGGCTACGGCGACGAGGTGGTCTACGGGCTCATCCGTCTGGACGGCGGCGCCGCCTTCCTCAAGTTCGCTCCCGGCGCCAAGACCTTCAACGAGGTCACCCGGGAGGCCATGAAGACGATTCCCGCCACCCTCGACGCCCTCCATCGCTCCGGCCAGCGGGTGGCGGTGTGGGGCGGGACCGGCAAGTCGGCGGCGTTCATGTGCCGCTACGGCGTCGACGCCGAGCGCTTCCCGCTGGTCGTCGATTCCGACCCTGCCAAGGTCGGCACCTTCGTGCCGGGCACGGGGCAGGAGATCCGCTCGCGCGACGCCCTGCGCGAGCCGCCGGTCGACGTGGTGATCATCCCGCCGCAGTGGCGCGCCGCCGACATCGTGCTGGAGATGGACAGGGCGGGGATCGCCGCGGCGGCGATCCTGATCGAGCATCAGGGCCGGCTGATCGATTTCCACAAGGACCGGCATCCCTACCGATGACGCCGGGGGCACCCGTCGGACGCTCCACCGCTGAACCGCGCCGGGATTGCCGGAGGCCATTCGGCTTGATCGCGCCGCGATGGCGACCTCTTCGGCTCGAGCATAGTAGCGCGCCTCGGCGGGACGAAGGTTGCCGATGGGTTCGAGCAGGCGCCGGTGGTTGAACCCGTGGCCCCATTCCAGGGTGGCGACCTCGACGGCTTCCAGAGTGCGCCACGGTCCGCGGCGCCGGATCACCCCGGTCTTGCAGAGGCCGTTGATCGTCTCCGCCAAGGCGTTGTGGCTGTGCTGGCCCTACGGGCCCGCAACGGTCGCCGACGCCGACCACGGAGGGTCCGCCGATCGCCCGGTCCCTCCCCTCACCACAGGGCGGCGCGCGACGACCGCTCGATGCCGCGGATCTGCGACAGGCCGGGGAGGATCTCGGAGCGGATGAACTCCAGGCGGCGGATCGGCCCGCCGCCACGGGCGAAGCGGGACTTCCACAGGCTCATCTTGACCGCCAGGCCGCACAGCACGCCGCCGATGGTCAGATGGTGGGTGATGATCAGGTTGCGGATGAAGTGGAAGCTCTCCGCGTTGATGTCGCGCCAGAACTCGCGGGAGCGGTTGTCGAAGCTCTCGAAGCGGCCGGTGATCGAGGTGGTGATCTCCGTGAGGTCGCGCCCCACCTCGTCGAGCATCCGCCCCTGGCGCGCGTCGCGGCGCACCTCGTTGGCCTCGTGCAGCTCCAGCATCCAGTCGAGGAAGGCCTGGACGTCGGGGACGATGTCGTCCAGGCAATGCTTGAAATAGGCCAGCGACAGGAAGATGTCGGCGTATTCCTCGAGGAAGCGCGGGATCGCCGAGAGCGGGATGTCGAGACGGTCGGCGGTGAGCTGCAGGCGGCGCCGCGCCTCCTCGACGTCGGGCGCGGCGAACATGCGGATGAGCTGCTCCAGGCTGGAGATGCTGTCGTCGCCGGTGCCGTAGACGTGCTCGATCAGCGGCCGGGTGAAGACCCGCATGTAGCCGGTCAGCTCGGCGCGCTTGGCGTCGGACAGGCGCAGGGAACGCGCCTCGTCGACGTCGATGTTGAGGCGCCGCAGCTCCAGGCGCAGGCTGTAGATGTCGAAGCTGGCGGCCGTGGCGATCTGCGACAGCATGTGGACGTCCTGCCGCATGACCGCCTCGTCGACGCCGAAGCACACCGGCAGCTGCTCGATGCGCACCTGGCCGCTGCCGGTCTGGGCGTCGTTGAAGACCTCGGCGACGGTCTCCAGGCGGACGTTCTTGATCAGCCGCGCCCGCCGCAGCGCCGGGTTGCTGAGAGGCAGGATCGACAGGGGCAGGATGTGCAGGGCGTCGCGCCCCTCGTCGGCGAGGTTGCGCCCGCCGCGCGGCGGAGGGGTGGCGGCAGCCGGCATCCGACTCCGGTAGCGCCCCCTGCCGTCCCGCGCCTCCAAATGCAAGCCCTCCCCCGCCGCCGTGCACGCCCGCGCGTTCAGAAGCGCGGGAAGTTCAGCAGGGTCATGGTGATGGATGGGTCGATCGAGATGATCGACGACCCGCCGCCCGACAGCGGACCGATCGACGGCGTGGCCGCGGCCACCGTCGCGCTCCCATTCTGGATGTCGTACATCACCGCGAACCGGTCGAGCATCTTCGCCACCTTCTCCGGATCCTTGAAGTCGGCGACGTCCATCCGCTTGGACAGGATCTCCTTCTGCTTGTCGACGTCGAGCATGCCCAACTCGTCGGGCAGGTCGAGCATCGTGTAGACGACCTCCCGCAGGGCCTTGTCGGCCATCACCTGGTACCAGTTCGTCAGGGTCGGCGCCTTGCGCTGGAAATAGAGGCCGAGACGCACCGCCGGGTTGGTCTCCTCGGATTCCACCTCCAGGTTCACCCGGACGTAGCGGTCGACGATCGCCTGGACGACCTTCGGCTCCTTGAGCGCCAAGCCGCCGGTCTCGGCGAAACTGAGGACCGTCGCCATCTCCTTGAACTTGCTGTCGTTCAGGCGGTTGGCGAGGGCCCCGTCATCGACCACGCCCTGCTCCAGCACCTTGCGGATCAGGGCTCTGGCGTAGATCTGCGATTCCAGGTCGAAGGCTTCCATGACGAAACGGTAGAGCCGGTCGTCGGCCATGAACGCGTCGACCGTGGACACCTTGCCGATGTTGGCCTTGAAGTATTCGATGTCGCGGGTCACCGACGGCTGCTTGAGGATCATCTGCTCGTAGCGGTCCTCGTTGGCGGTGACGAGCCGCAGGTCGGTGATCGTGGTCATGCCTCGATCTCCCCGCCTGGAGGCGCGGCGCGCCCGGTCCCGCCGTCGTCGCCCCCGCCGCCGTCGCCCTCCGCCTCTTCCACCTCGTCGGGGGAACGGTAGCCGGCGGGAATGCGCATGATGACGTCGCCGGTCGCGGTGTCGAGCACCTCGGTGTACATGCGGCCGGTGCCGCCTTCGAGGTTGACGCGGTAGGGCTGGACCATCGGCTTGCGGGCGATCTCCGCGGCATCGCTCCTGGCCGATTCCTCGACGACCTCGGTCGGCTTGGTGGTCTCCGCCTGGGCGGCGCGCAGCCGCTCGGCCTGGCGCAGGCGCGCCTCGGCGATGGTCTCGGCGCTGGCCGGCGGGCGCTCGCCCGAGGGGCCGGTCACGCCGGTGACGGGGGACGTCATGGCATCATCCTCCCGGATGGTGGTTGGCGGCGTCCGCGGCCGGCTTGGGCGGCGGCGACGCCAGCAGCGTGTCCTCGTACTCCATCACCGGCCGCAGCGCGGCCAGCGCCTTGTAGTAGTCGCGCTCGCCGATGTGCCCCATGGAACGGGCGATCCGGTCGCGGATCTCGGGCCGCAGGAAGGCGGTGTAGAGGGCGGCCATCATGTCGGTCACGGTGCCGATGCTGGTCGCCGCGAGTTGCGGGTCGAGCAGCATGCTCTGGATCAGGAAATAGGCGCGGCGCACCGGGGTGCGCGCCTCCTCCTCCTGCAGGATGTCGCTGCCACGGATGATCTGCGCGAAGTTGGACACCGTGAGCGTGTAGCGGCGGTTCTCGTTCTGCACCACGCAGCCGTTGATCACCACCCTTTCACTCGGTTTCAGGCGGAGCTTAAGAGCCATGGGCCAGATCCTCGGCGGGCTGGGGGACGCCTTGCAGGCCCTGCATCACCGCACGGTTGATGTCGATCAGCAGGGTGGGCGCCCCCTCGCCGCGCAGGATGCGCCTCGTCTCCCGGTCGACCGTGAAGGACAGGGAGACGAGGCCGGCGCGCAGCGCGTCGGGCAAAGCGTTCGCCTCGTCCAGGAGATCGGCGCGCAGGACGCTCCACAGCTCGAGGTTCCGCCACAGGGCGTCCTTGAGGGCGGGAGAGTTGCGGTCCGCGTCGCGGTGCTTCTCCAGGGCGACCGTGATCCGCAGGAAGACTCGGTACTCGATCCTGCGGGGAGGGTCGCACTCGGCGATGGTCTGCTGATAGGCGGCGATGCTCATAATCGCACCTTTGGCGTTTGTCAGGAAAGGCGTCGCGGCGGCACGATCTCGGCGCCGACCGTCGGTTCGACCACGCCGGGCACGGCAAGGCGGGGGAAGCCGGCGCCGGCCCCGAAGGGAACCGGCGCCGGTCCGGCGGGTTAGCGGAACAGCGACAGGATGTTCTGCGGACCCTGGTTGGCGATGGACAGCGCCTGCGTGGCGAGCTGCTGCTGGACCTGGAGGGCCTGCAGACGGCTCGATTCCTCGGTCAGGTCGGCGTCGACCAGGAGGCCGATGCCCTTGTTCATCGAGTCGGTCAGCTTCGACAGGAAGTCCGTCTGGATGCCGATGCGGTTCTCGATCGAGCCGAGCACGGCGGCCTTCTCGATGACCTTGGTCAGCATGTCGTCGATCGCCTGCAGCGAGCGAGCGGCGTTGTTCTCCATGTCGAGCTGCCGCAGCTGGGCGAGACCGCCGAACGCGTCGCTCTCCTTGGTCTCCATCCACACGCCCTCGATCTTGGCCGTGTAGTTGGTGTCCGCGACGGTGTTGGTCGCCGCCAGAGGATCGGTCGCCGTGTCGTCGGCCTTGTAGCCGCCGGCCACGGTGAACTGGAGCTGGCGCGAACCGCCGATGGTGGCGAAGGACACGCTGAGGATACGGTCCTTCAACTCATTCTCGGCGGTGGCGTAGTCGACCGGCGCGCCGGCCGTGTTGTCGCCGAGGAAGTCCTCCGCGATCGTCGCGATGTCCGCCTCGGCCTGGGCGATCGTGCCGAGCTTGATCGTCGTCGTGCCGGTGGTGGAGGTGACGCCGCCCGTGGTGGCGGCCGACAGGTCGTAGGTTTCCGCCGTGCCGTCCGCGTCGATGTCGTAGACGAAGGCGCTGTTGGCGCTGTCGAAGGCCGCGCCGACCGCCAGGGAGGTCGCCTCGGCGTAGGACGTCGCACCCTCGAAGTCGTTGGCGTTGGCGGCCAGGTACCCCGCATAGGCGGCGTCGTAGGCCGTCTTGACCGAAATCTCGCGCTCCTTGGCGACCGCGAGTTCCTTGGACTGCTCGAACACCGCCGGCAGCATCGCCGCGTAGGACTGCTTGGCGATGGTGTCGTTGATGCGCTCGACGATCGCCGCCTCGGTGGTCGCCTGGTCGGTGTCGTAGACGATGTCGCTGAGGTCGACCTCGATGTCCACCGCGACCGGATCCATCACGAGCGTCTGGACGTCGCCCGCGCTGTCCGTGTAGTTGATGGTCATCGCCTCGGTGGTGAACTTGAACGACAGGTTGTCGAGGCCGAGGTTCTGGCCATCGATGTAGGTGCCGGTCGCCGTGCCGACGTCGAACACCATGGAGGCCTTCGCCGAGACGGTGGAGTCCACCTCCTGCTCGATGGTCGCGCGGCCGATCACCGAGTCGGAGCGCATGTCCTGGCGGTTGAAGGAGATGTAGCTCGGGGTCACGCCGCCGTCGGCACGGCTCAGGGTCGACAGGACGTCGACCTCCAGGTCCTTGGCCGAGCCGTCCGGCGAGTAGCTGACCTCCAGCCAGTTGTCGCCGTTGAACGAGGCGGCGTTGACGATGCCCTCGATCTGGCCGATGAACTGGTTGACTTCGTCCTGGATGAACTTCGGATCGGTGCCTTCGGACTGAGCGGCGACGATGCGCTGCTTCATCTCCGTCAGCATGTCCTTGACGCTGTCGGCGCCGTTGGCGGCCGAGATGGCCGTGGAGGAGCCGAGGCCGAGCGCGTCGGAGACCGCCTTGAAGCCGGCGACGTCGGACTTCATGGTGGTGGCGATCGACCAGTAGGCGGCGTTGTCGCTCGCCATGGCGACCTTCAGGCCGGTCGAGATGCGGTCCTGGGTCGTCTCCAGATCGCTCGTGACCTTGCGCAGGGTCTGCAGCGCGGTCATCGCCGAGGCGTTGGTCAGAATCGAGGCCATGTGTATCTCCATTCGCGAGATTCATAGCGCCTTTCTGACGCCGGGGCCCGGTCGCGCAGGCCTTCCCGATCATGTGCGGGAGCGCGACTGGCAAAATCATCGTGACCAAACCGGTTTAAGCCGAGGTAAAAAATCCGGACGGGTTTCCCGTCGTTGGTTTTCCCTTACCCTCTCACCAGTACTGACCGGATTTTTAAAACAAATACATCACTCTTCCACGAGGTCAGCGGCCGACGGCCCGCAACGGCGCTCCCGCCACCGCCGGTGCGGCGGGATACATCGCCAGCCGGCCGGTTCCCTTGGGGGCCGTGTGCAGCAGGCGCTCGCGCAGCCGGGCGCTGATGTCGGTGACGACGTGCTCGGGCGGCGCCTCGAACTTGTAGCCCCGCCCATAGACGGTCTCGATGTAGCGGCCGCCGCCGGTCGCCTGGTCGATCTTCTTGCGCAGCTTGCAAATGTAGACGTCGATCACCTTGTCGAGCGGGTCCGATCCGGAGAGGCCGTAGACCTCCTCGTAGATGTGCTCCTTCGACACGACCCGGCAGTGGTTGAGCGCCAGGACGGTGAGGATGGCGTGCTCGCGCTGGCTGAGGCGCAGCCGCGTGCCGTCGACCTCCGGGTCGCGCCCGTCGAGGAACACGGTCAGGCGTCCGACGGTGACGGCGTTGCTGGTCAGCCCGTAGGAGCGCCGGCAGATCGCCTCCAGCCGGGCCCGGATCTCGGTGCTCACCACCGGCTTGACCAGGACGTCGTCGGCGCCCGCCCGCAGGATGTTGGCGGTGGTGTTGGCGCAGCGCCGGTCGATCAGGCAGACGATCGCCGCCGTCACATGGTTGGCGCGCAGCAGCGACACGCACCCCACGGTGTCGCCGACCTCCCCGATGATGATCGCGTTGTAGTTCAGGGCGACGTGCCCCCGGTCGTTCACCAACTCGTGAAGCCCGGCAAGGTCGATTCGGTCATGGTTAATCTTGCAGAGATCGAGCTGCCTCCCGATGGCTTCGGCGATCAGGTCTCCTGGTTCGATCAGCAACGTCCGCATGGGATTCTCCATCGCGCAGCAAGCAAGGGGAACACGTTGCCTTTTAGCCAATTTATTGCGTGTCACACCCTTATCACAGCACCAAAGAAGCCCGCACTTCCGCACGATGTCAATAGTCTGAGGTACCTTGTAAGGTTTATGCAAAACGGCGGATTAACCCGTTTTAAAGGATCAGTGCACGTCATAATGCCATATAAAATTTTAAGCGATGGCGGTTTTACTGTATTGGCGCAGCGAAAACTCAAAGCGAACGGCCATCCCCGCCCCTGACCGCTTGGTCGGACATGGTTAACGGCGAGGAGAGTCGGTTAAGCCGGCGTAGGAAAGCGTAAATGCGCGTTTAACCCTAACTTGATAATTAACCGGCCGTGGAAACTCTGGAGGCTCGCATGTGCGAAAGCGTCACGGCTGGAACTGCGATCGGGCTGTCCGCTGCTTTTGGATTGCTGGCCGCCGCCTGCACGCCGATCGCCGCCGCGCCCGACAGCGACTATCGCCAAGCGCTTGAAAATGCAGCGTACGCAGGACAGTGCAGCGGTCCGGCCGTGGACCGGCTTTGGACAGCATACCGGCGCTGGTACGCCGCCGGAACGGCGGTCGCCGGCTATGACCGGACCGACGAGGCCGCCGCCCTGCTGCGCCAAGCGGGCGTGTTCGCGACCATGGACTGCCCGGAACAGGCCCGGGCGTCCTACACCGCCGTGCTGGAGCGCTATCCCGAACCGGGCTTGGCGGGGCTGCGCGAGAGCGCCTCGGACGCCCTGCGGACCCTGCCGCCGGCGCCCGCCGAGTCACAGCCGGGAGCACCGCCCCCGCCGCCCCCGCTTCCGGAGAACCAGCCGGTCGTCCTCCATCCCTGAGGCGGAGCGCCTCAGCCCAGGCTGCGAATTGCCCGCACGCTCGCCTCGTGCTCGGCGCGCAGACGCGCCACCAGCGTCGGCGCCCCGCCGTCGCCGTGGCGCAGGGCGGCTTCCAGGGCCGCGGCGACGGCCGACAGCCCCCCGGCGCCGACGTACAGGCTGGACGACTTCAGCGAATGGGCGGCGGCAAGAGCCTCCGCCGGGGTGCCGCCGGGAGCCGTGCCGCGCTCGACCGCCGCCACCAGATCGGCCGCCGAGGCGACGAAGCTGTCCAGCGCGGCGCGGAGCGCCGCCGGCTCGTCGCCGACCAGCGCCTTGAGACGGGCCAGGTCGAGGGGCGCGGCCGCAGCCCCGGCGCGCCCCTCCCCCGCTTCCCCGGTGCCGGGCTCGGCCGGCCGGCGCAGCCGGTGCGCCACGGGAAGGTGGCGGGCGAGCGCCGCGTCCAGCGCCTCGATGCGGATCGGCTTGCTCAGGTGCTCGACCATGCCGGCGGCGCGGCAGGCTTCGGCCGTCCCCTTCACCGCGTCGGCGGACAGGGCGAGGATCGGCAGTGGCCGGCCGTCGCGATCCGGACGGGCGAGAAGGGCCCGCGCCAGCCCGTACCCGTCGAGGCCCGGCATGTGGAGGTCGGTCAGCACCAGGCCATGCCGGTCCGGCCGCAGCAGCGCCAGCGCCTCGGCGCCGTCGGCGGCGATGTCGTGGACGACGCCCAGCCGCTGCAGCACCCGCTGGAGCACGAGGCGGTTGGTCGGGTTGTCCTCCACGCACAGGACGACGGCGCGCTGCGCCTCGGCCTCGGCGCGGTCCGGCGCCCGCCAATGGCCGACGCCGCGCGGCGCGCCCTCCGCCGCCGCCGGCGCGTCGCAGGCCGGAGCGGCGATCTCGAACCAGAACAGGGAGCCGACCTCGGGCGTGCTCGACACGCCGATGGTGCCGTCCATCAGTTCGACCAGACCGCGGCAGATCGACAGGCCGAGGCCGCTGCCGCCGAACCGCCGGGCGATGCTGGCGTCGACCTGGACGAACGGGCGGAACAGGGTCAGCCGCTGCTCGCCGGAGATGCCGATGCCGCTGTCCTCGACCTCGACCCGCAGCCGGCCCGCCGCGGGCACCGAAAGGCGCACCGCCACCCAGCCGTGCTCGGTGAACTTGACGGCGTTGCCGACCAGGTTGATCAGCACCTGGCGCAGGCGCGCGCCGTCGCCACGCACCCATGCGGGAACCTCCGCCGCCAGCGCGACGCTGAAGCGGAGCCCCTTCTCGCGGGCGCGGGGCCGCAGGATGGCGGCCATGCCCTCGACGACGGACGCCGGCGCGTAGGGGCGGTCGTCGGTCTCCATCCGGCCCGCCTCGATCTTCGAGAAGTCGAGCACGTCGTCGAGGATCGACAGCAGCGATTCCGCCGACGCGCGGATGGTCTGCACCATGTCGCGCTGGTCGGCGTCGAGCGCCGTGCCGGCCAGGAGATCGGCGATGGTGGCGACGCCGTTCATCGGCGTGCGGATCTCGTGGCTCATGGTGGCCAGAAAGGCCGAGCGGTAGTGGGCGGCGCGCTCGGCCGCCTCGCGCGCCTGCTGCAGCTCGGTCACGTCGTAGACCCAGACGATCATGGCGTCGCCCGGCCCGTGGGCCACGGTGCCGAAGGAGAGCTGCAGGGTGCGCGTCCCGCCGTCGGGCCGGACCGCGTCGACGGCGACGGCCCGGCCGTTCATGCCCTGGGCGAGGATCGGCCCCTGCAGCATCGCCGCCACGGCCGCGCTCAGCGGTTCCCCCTCCACCCCGAGGATGTCGGCGATGCGGCTGTTGCGGTAGAGGACGGCGTAGGATTCGTCGAGGATCAGGGCACCGATCGGCGCCTCGTCGAGCATGTCGGCGAAGTCGGGCCCGATCGCCACGGGCACCGCCGGAAACGCGAACGGGTCCACCGTTCAGCCCTCGGTCGCGGCGATGACGAACACGACCGGCGGGATCATGTGCATGTCGGCGAGGTCGGACAGGCGGGCGATGAGGGCGCGGTCGAGCCGGATGTGCGACGGCACGATGATGGACCCGCCGTTGTGCGCCCGGACCGGCGCGGCCAGGATGGTGCCGGGCACGAGGTCAGCGACTGGCATCTCCGCCCGGGTGCTGCGCGGCGCCGGCTCGACGGCCGGTTCGGGCGGCGGCGTCGGCAGCGGCAGCGGCGCCACCGGCCGCCGCACCGTCTCCGCCGCCGCCGGGTCCGGGATCTCGACCTTGCGGTAGACCTCCGCCGGCTTGAGATCGAACGGAATGGTGCCGGCCCGTTCCATGCGCGTGAACAGCGTCTCCTTCGTCACCGGCTTGACCACGTACCCGTTGATGTCGAGCTCCATGGCGGTGCGGACCAGGCCGCTGTCGGCGCGGCCCGTCAGCATGACGATCGGCAGGTCCCGCGGCACGTGGCCGAGGCCGGAGCGGACGGCGCGCGCCACCTCCAGCCCGTTGCCCTGGGGCATGACGAAGTCGAGCAGGGCCAGGGAGATGGGCGGCTTGGGGGCGCACAGCCGGTCGATGGCGTCCCGCCCCGAGGCGGCGATCTCGACGTCGCAGCCCAGGGTGCTGCGGATGATGGCGGCAACGATGGACCGCATGAAGGCGTCGTCGTCGGCGAGAAGAACACGGTCCTGGCCGCTCCCGGTCCATGACGGCATGGCGCCCTCCCCAGATGCCCGTCGCAACACACCCGCATTCAGCAAGTACGGCCGAAGGCCGCGCCAGCGCAATGGTTCGTTTGCGAAGGAGAGCGCGCTTTTAAGGAGTTTTTAAGATGCATGACCGCCACGCCGCGGCCGGCCGCGACGCCCCCTACAGGGCGACGTCGGAGGCGAGGCCGTCCTCGAAGCGGAGCCAGTCGCCCGCCAGCGGCCCGACCGTCAGGCCGCCCCGCAGCCGGCAGGCGTCGAGGGCGGCGCCGGCGCTCTCGTGCAGTTCGGCCAGCAGGGGCGCGGGCAGGCCGCCGGCCGTCTGCAGCGCCACGTCGAGCCGGCGGCCGGCCATGGTCGCCGTGAGCTGGACCGCTCCCAGCGTCGCCGGCCGCAATTGCAGCACCACCGTGAAGCCCCCCTCCTCGGCGTCGTCGGCGAAGCTGGTGGCGCACAGCAGCCCCGCCGGCACCACCGCGCCGGTGACGGGATCGAGCAGAGGGACGCGGACGACCTGCCAGACGCGGCCGCCGACGAGACGCTGCCGCGGCTCCAGGGCGGCGTCGCATTCGTCGAGCACCAGCCCGTCGTCGAGATCCTCGAGCCGGGCCGCCGCGTCGGCCGTGAACCAGCCCCGGCAGCCGCCGGCGGTCATCGCCAGGAACAGCGCCAGCCCGGCCCCGAACGTGGAATCGCAGCGCGGCAGGCAGCCGCGGGCCAGCGCCGCCTCCTCCGGGTCGAGGGTCGCCAGCAGGTCGAGCAGACGCGCCACCGGGGCGGCGGCGTCCGCGTCGTCGGGCACGGCCGGCCCGGCGGCCGGGCGGGCGGCTTGGAAGCGGGCCGCCAACCCGCCGCCGAGGGGCGGCCGGAGCATCCGGCCGGCACCGTCGGGGTCGGGCACGGCCGGCGGCCAGGGATCGGCGCCACCCATCAGTAGACCACCGCGTCGCCGTCCTCGGACTGGGGAATGACGATGACCCCGTCGTCGGCGAGCGTCTTGGCCATGGCGACGATCTCCGCCTGGGCGTCGTTGATGTCGCGCATCCGCAACGGCCCCATGTTCTCGATCTCGTCGAGCAGGATGAGACGGGCCCGCTCCGACAGCACCGACAGGAAGTGCTCCCGCTGCGCCGCCTGGGCGCCCTTGAGGGCGATGGCGAGCTGGCCGGTGTCGCAGCGGCGGATCACGGTCTGCAGCGACACCCGGTCGAGGCGCATCAGGTCCTCGAAGGTGAACATGAGCTGCTTGATGCGCTGCGTCGGCTCGGGCAAAGCCGGCTCCAGGTCGGAGAAGATCTCGGCCATCGTGTCGCGGTCGATGCGGTTGAAGATGTCGGCCATGCGCTCCAGCGAATCGTTGCCGTGGGTGCGCGCGTAATTCGCCATGAATTCGTTGTGCAGGATCGACTCGATGTCGAGCAGCACCTCGCGCTGCACCGACTCGATCTGGATCATGCGCTCGATGACCTCGCCGCGCACCGCCTGCGGCAGCAGCACCAGCGCCTTGGCGGCGTGCTCGGGGCGCATCTTCGACAGGATGACGGCGGCGGTCTGCGGGTACTCGCCGGCGAGATAGTTGGCGAGCACCGTCTCGTTCACGTTCGACATCTTCTCCCACATGGTCCGGCCGGCCGGACCGCGGATCTCGCCCATGATCTCGGCGACGCGGTCGGACGGCAGGAAGCGGGTCAGCATGCGCTCGGTGCTGTCGTAGGAGCCGATCACCGACCCGGTCTTGGCGAACCGCTCGGTGAACACGCGCAGCAGCGATTCCACGAGGTTCGAGGTGACGTTGCCGAGCGTCGCCATGGCCCGGCTGACGATGCGGATCTCGTCGTCGTCGAGCCGCTCCATCAGCCGCGACCCGCGCTCCTCGCCGAGCGCCAGGAAGATGATGGCGCTCTTCTCGGCGCCGTTCAGGCTCTTGTAGTTCTCACGGATCTTCACGGGCGATCCCATGGCGGCACCTCAAAGGGAGCAGTCGGCGGAAGGGAGGTCGTCGGCGGGGCCGGCCGGCGGCTCGGCGAGCAGGCGGTCCTGGCGGAACGCCCCCGCCAGGACGGTGCCGGCGACCAGCAGGAGTTCGTGGGGGATCAGCGGGTGCGGTTCGAGCGCCGCCAGCACGTCGAGGATGGTCGCGTCGTCGGCCGGCGGGACCCCGCGCCGGCGCGCCAGAGCGATCAGGCTGTCGGCCAGGCTCGCGGCGGCGCCGGCCGGCGGCAGGGGGGAGGTCGCGGCGGCCATCGCGTCAGCCCCCCGTGCCGTAGGAGCGGATCAGGCTGCCGGCGATCAGGAACCAGCCGTCGGTCAGGACGAAGAAGATGATCTTGAAGGGAAGCGCGATCATCACCGGCGGCAGCATCATCATGCCCATGGCCATCAGGATCGCCGCGACGACCATGTCGATGACCAGGAAGGGCAGGAACAGCAGGAAGCCGATCTCGAAGGCGCGGCGCAGCTCCGACAACAGGAACGCCGGCATCAGCAGGCGCAGGTCGACGGACTGGGCGGTCGCCGGCGCCGACCGCGCCGCTCCGGCGGACGGCGCGGCGGCGGCCGGGCCGTCCGGCGCGGCGTCGGCCCGGGCGGGCCCGGAGAAGGCGGCGAAGGCGTTGAGGTCGCGGCCGCGCACGTGGGAGAACATGAACTCCCGGAACGGCTCCACCATCCGCTCCAGCCCCTGCTCCTGGGTCACCTGCTCGTTCAGCAGGGGGCGCAGGCCGTCCTGCCAGGCGCGGTCCATGACCGGCGCCATGATGTAGAAGGTCAGGAACATCGCCAGGCTGATCAGCACCATGTTCGGCGGCGACTGCTGCAGGCCCAGCGCCGAGCGCAGCAGCGACAGCACGACGATGATCCGCGTGAAGCAGGTGACCATGATCAGCAACCCCGGCGCCACGCTCAGCACCGTCAGGAGGACGATCCCCTGGATGATGCGCCCGGACAGGCTGCTGCTCTCGCCGAGTGCGCCCAGGCTGTCGAGCCCGAAGTCGAGCGACGCCGCGGCGGCGGGCGCCGCGACGGCGCTCAGGGCGCCCGCGGCCAGCGCGAGGAGGAGGACCGGGACGGCCGCGCGTCGGCGGTTCATGGCCGCAACCCCGCTCAATCGAGGTCCAGTTCCGCGTTGCGCACGATCTCCGTGAGGGTGACGCCGAGGCGCTGGTCCTCGACGATGACCACCTCGCCGCGGGCGACGAGGCGGTGATTGACCAGCACCTCGACCGGCTCGTCGACCTTGCGTTCGAGCTCCAGCACGGCGCCGCGGCCGAGCTTGAGGAGTTGGGCCACCAGCATGCTGGTGCGTCCCAGCACGACCTGAACGTCGACCGGCACGTTGTAGATGGCGTTGATCGGCCCGTCCAAGCCCTTGTCGCCGGTCTTGGTCTCGTCGATCAGGGTGTCGAGGTTCAAAGGAGGCATGATGCGTTCTCGCTTCTGTCGAAGACGGTGATGTCAGTGGGCCGCGCCGGCGGCGGGCCCGAGGGGCGCCGTCCCGCCGGCGTCGGCGAGGGTGCCGAGGGTGCGCTCGACGACGGCGGCGAGCGCGCGTTCCAGCTCGGCCGGGTCGCGCCGCAGGCCGCCGGCGTCCCACGCGGCGTCGAGCGCGCCGCGGGCCAGCCCGTCGTCGGCGACGACCTCGATGCGCCCGCGGAAGCCGGCGTCGGCGGCCATGGCGCCGAGCCGGCGGTCGAGCGCGTCTTGCAGATCGGGATGGACGCGCAGTTGCAGTTCGGGAGACGCGCCGGCCGCGCGCAGCGCGTCGCCGGCCGCCCGTTCGACGTCGGCCCGGGCGTTGGCGGCGAGCAGCCCCGGGGCGAGCCGCCCCACCAGGGCGACGATCAACGCCGCCCCATGGGCTTCCAGTCGGGCCATCAGGGCGCCGTGCCGCTCCTCCAGACCGGCCAGCTCGTCCAGCAGCCGGCCCACGGCACCGGCGAGGTCGGCCTCCACCCGCTCGCGCGCCTGGGCTTCGCCCTCGCGCCGGCCGCGCGCCACGCCCTCCGCCATGGCCTCGCGGCGCGCGCCGGCCAACGCGGCCTGCAGAGCGCGTTCGGAATGCCGCGGCACGTCCAGCGGATCGACCGGCTTGACCTCCTCGCGCGGCGGCGGCGGCGCCTCGCGGCGCTCGCCGAAGCTGCGGTCGAAGCAGTACCGCTGGTAGGCCATCACGCGGCCTCCTCATAGAGCCAGGAGCGCAGGATGTCGATCGCCTCGTCGGGATACTGGTCGACCATCTCGCCGAGACGGCGGATCGACGAGGCGCGCACCCGTCCCTCGACGGCCCGCAGCTCGATCAGCTGCTCCATCGTCTCCTCGATGCCCTGCATCGGCAGGGCGGTCTCCGGTCCGCCCTCCTCGCCGGCCTCCAGCGCCGCCGACGCGGCGGCGCCGGCCTCGCCTCCCGCCGCCGCCGAGGCCGGGCCGGCCAGCTGCGGGATCGCGCCGGCCGCCGGACCCGGCAGGGCGTCGGCGGCCTCCGCCGCCTCGGCGACGGGCGCCGGGAAGACGCGGCGGATCAGCGGCCGCAGGCCGACCAGGATCAGCAGGGCCGAGAGGATCAGCAGGATGACCCACTGGATCAGGGTCATGACGTTGCGGACCAGCGTGTCGGCGATCTCCTGCATCGGGTCGCGTTCCGCCAGCTCGGGCGCCAGCTCGACGAACTCGAGGTTCTCGACGGTCACCCGGTCGCCGCGCTCGGCGTCGAACCCCATGGCGGACTGCACCAGCTCGGTCAGGCGCTGCAGTTCCTCGGCCGAGCGCGGCTGGTAGGTGCGGGCACCGTCGGCCGCGGTCGTCCACAGCCCGTTGACCAGGACGGCGACGCTCAGCCGGCGGACGTCGCCGGGCTCGATCACCGTCTCCCGCGCCACGTTGGAGATCTCGTAGTTGATGGTCTCTTCCTGGCGCTTGGTGTCGTTGCTGGACTGGGTGTTCTGCCCCTGCGCCTGCACCTCGTTCTGCGGCAGGTTCTGCTCGGCGGTGACCGGCGGTTCGCCGCTGTTGTCGACGCTGCGTCCCTGCTCCTCGACGAGCTGGGTCGAGCGGACGACCTGGCTCGCCGGGTCGAAGGTCTGGCTGCGCACCACCTCGCGCTTGGTCTCCACCTCGGCGGCCACTTGCACGCGCACGTTGCCCGGCCCCAGGCGGGCCACCAGCATCTGCTCGATCGCCCGCGCCACGCGCTGTTCGGTGGCGGCGCGCATCCCGTCGGCGCGCGCCGACGCCAGGCCGGGCCCGTCGTCCTCGCTGAGCAGCAGGTCGCCCGAGGAGTCGAGCACGGTGACCGCGCTGGCCTTGAGGTTCGGCACCGCGGCGGAGACGAGGTGGCGGATCGCCAGCGCCTGGCGGCGCTCCAGGACGGCGCGCCCGCGCATGCGCACCACCACCGACGCGGTCGGCGTCGGCGCCTCGCGGGAGAACTCCTCGCGGTCGGGCAGCACGATGTGCACGCGCGCCGCCTCGACGCCGGCCAGGGTCTCGATGGTGCGGCCGAGCTCGCCTTCCAGGGCGCGCAGCCGGTTCATCCGCTGCATGAAGCTGGTGATGCCCAGCGGCTTGTCCGTGTCGAACAGCTCGTAGCCGACGCCGCCGGCGGACGGCAGCCCCTGCTCGGCCAGCAGCATGCGCACGCGCGACGCGTCGTCCTGCGGGACCTCCACGGTGGAGCCGTCGTAGGGGGCCGACACCGGCACGCCCATGCCCTCGATGGCCTTGACGATGCGGCCGGCCTCGGCCGGTTCCAGGCCGCTGTAGAGCGTGGTCATGTGCGGCCGCGACAACAGAAGGGCCATGCCGGCGATCGCGACCACGATCCCGATCCCGGTCCCGGCGAGCGCCAGGAGGCGTCCGCGCCCCAGCGATCGCAAAGTGTCGATCAGACTGTCCACGCCACCCGCACCTTTAAAGTTTCCGAAAATCGGGGGACCTACTGTGGGCCCCGAACGCCGGCTCAGACTATCGGCGGCACTTTTAAGCGGAGTAAAAAAACCGGGCTCCCATCAATCACAAATTCGATAAAACTCTATTCAACTAGGTTTCTGATAAAATTTCCGGCAATCGCTAGCGGGCGTGACAGCATGAATACACGAACGGACGAGCTCAACGCGGAGATGTTGAACAGCCTGACACGGTCGCGCAGTGTATTCGTGGTTGTCCTGCCGCTGGCTCGCCTGCTCCTCGGCGCCGCCGCCGTCGCCGCCATCGGCGCGGCCGGGATCACCGGCTACTGGCTGGCCGTCGGCCCGGAGGGGATCGAGCGGCTGATGGCGCCCCCGGCCGAGGAAGAGGTCGAGACGGAACGGCTGATCGACATCCCCGAGACGATCGTCAACCTGCGCCGGGACACGCCGTCGCGCTACCTGAAGATCGGCCTGACCCTGGTGGCGGCCCCCGGCCGCCAGGGGGCGGTCGAGGAGGCCATGCCGCTGCTGGTCGATTCCATGCAGGAGTTCCTGCGCAACCTCGACCAGGACGACCTCGACGGGTCGGCCGGCCTGCACCGGCTGCGCAGCGAGCTGAAGCGGCGTTTCAACCTCCTGCTCGTCCCACCCGGCGGCAACGGCCGGGACGTCGTCACCGACGTCCTGCTGCGCAGCCTGCTCACGCAATAGCGACCGCGATCCAACCGCAGAGGCACGGATGACCAATCCCACCGACGGCGAGACCCACGGGTCGGACCAACCTCAGCCCGACCAGCCCCGCACCGCCGCCCCCGACGGCGACGCAGGGCCGGCCGCCGACCGGAGCGCGGCACCGGTGGTCCCGCCGGCGGCCGAGCCGGCGCTCGACGCCGACTGGAGCCAGGCCATCCTGAACGCCGCCGGGGCCTCGGCCGCCGCCGGGGCGGCGGCCGGCGACGGCGAAATGGTGGCGGACTCGAAGATCCTCAATCAGGAGGAGATCGACCGCCTGCTCAACTTCGCCATGCCGTCCGCCGCCGACGAGCCGCCGAACGCCATCAAGCTGCTGGTCAGCTCGACGACGATCAACAAGGACCGCCTGCCGATGCTCGACGTGGTGTTCGACCGCATGGTGCGGTTGCTGAACACCTCGCTGCGCCAGTTCGCCTCGAGCAACGTCGAGGCGTCGCTGATGCGGATCGAGTGGCTGCGCTACACCGACTTCCTCGACACCATCGAGCTGCCGGCGCTGATCGGCGTCGCCCGTGCCGAGCAGTGGGACAACCAGATGCTGCTGTCGATCGACAGCGCGCTGATCTACTGCATGATGGACGTCCTGCTCGGCGGCCGCCGGGCGCGGCCGGGCCGGGTGGACGGGCGCGCCTACACCTCGATCGAACGCAAGATGACCGAGCGGCTGATGAAGGTGGTGCTCCAGGACCTGGGGCAGTCCTTCGACCCGCTGGCGCAGGTCGACTTCGTGTTCGACCGGCTGGAGGTGAACCCGCAGTTCGCCACCATCACCCGCGCCACCAACGCGGTCATCCGCGTCCGCATCGCCGTGGAGGTCGAGCGGCGCACCGGCCACATCGACGTGGTCATCCCCTACGCGACGCTGGAGCCGGTGCGCGGCAAGCTGGTGCAGATGTTCATGGGCGAGCGGTTCGGCCACGACACGGTGTGGGAGAACCACCTCAAGGGCGAGCTGATGCGCTCGAAGCTGGAGCTGGTCGCCGTGCTCAGCGAGACCCAGGTGCCGCTCGGCGAGGTCCTGAACTGGCAGAAGGGCCAGTCGCTCAAGCTGCGCATCAATCCCGACGCGCCGGTGCTGGTGCTCAGCAAGACCATCCCGCTGTTCGCCGGCCACATGGGCCAGCGCAACGGCAACATCGCCGTCAAGGTCGAGACCGACCTCGACACCAAACAGGAGCTGATCGATGGTCTCCTTTCTCATTGACGCCGCGCTGGCCGTCATGCTGGTGACGGCGACCGTCTATCTGGTCATCGTCAACCAGAGGCTGAAGCTGCTGCGCACCGGGCAGTCGGAGATCAACGCGCTGATCAGCACCTTCTCGCGGTCCATCGACGACACCGACGCCTCCATGAAGCGCCTGGTCGGATCGGCCTCCGACGTCGCCGGGCGGCTCTCGGAGGACCTCGACCGCGCCAAGGCGCTGAAGGAGGACATGGCGCTGATCCTCGGCTCGTGCGAGCGCACCATGGCGCGCATGGAGGAATCCGTGCAGCACGCCCGCGGCCTGCTGCGCCGTCTCGACGAAGGGGCGATGCAGCGCGCCGCCCGCCGCGTGCCGGCGCCGGCGCCGCGGCGCCTCGCCGAGGCCGCCGCCGCGACGGCGGAGATCGACGGGACGGCGGACGCCGACGAGACGGCACCGTCGATGGCCACGGGGGCGTCCCGGCTGCCGGTGTTCGCCGACGACGACGAGCCGCCGCCGGCGGACACCGCCCCGCACGCCGTCGCCATCCTCGACCGGGAGGTCCAGCCGGCCGCCGCGGAGGACGCCGGGGGGCCCGACCGGCAGCGGCCGATCGGCGCCTTCTACGCCCGCCTGCGCACCATCGGTTCGGAGGGCTGATCCATGCTGCGCATCCTGCCGATCACCCTGATCGCCGTCCTCATGGTGCTGCCCCTGAAGCTGGGTGCCCTGGTGGACGGCCTGCCGGCGATCGCCCAGCAGTTCGACCGCGAGTTCGGCAACCACGACCGCCCCTGGGCGACCGACCTGGCACCCGACGCGCCGGCGCCCGGCGCCCCCGGCAGCGCTGCGGCCGACCCGCCGCCCGCCGCCGCCAACACCGCCGCCGATGCCGCCCCCCCGGCGGGCGCCGACGGCGGAAGCCTGGCCCCCGTCGCCCTGGCCGCTCCGTCCTGCAGCGACCCGCTGCTGCGCGACGCCATCCGCGAGCAGAAGGCCGAGACCGCCGCCCGCGCCCAGAGGGTGCGCGAGACCGAAGCCGTGCTGACGGCGACCGAAGCGCGCATCGGCACGCAGATCCAGCGCCTCGGCGCGGTGAAGCGCGAGGTCGAGGCGCTGATGGCCCAGCGCTCCACCCTGCAGCAGGAGGATCTGCGCCGCATGGTCGCGATCTACGAGGCGATGAAGCCGCGCGACGCCGCCCGCATCCTCGACAGCCTGGAGACGGCCGAGGTCGTCGACGTCCTCGACCGCCTCGCCGAACGCCGCGCCGCGCCCATCCTGGCGGCGATGAGCGACACCAAGGCGCGCGAGGTCACCCAGGCGATCCTGCAGCGCCGCGCCCTGCCGGGCGATCGCAAGCCCGCCGCCGCCCTGCCCCGCACCACCCTGACGAACTGACCGCCATGACGAGCATGACCGACGTCCTCACCGCGCCGCCGCGGCCGGCGACCGACGTCCGCACCGCCGCGCCGGCCGCCGCCGACCGCGACGCCGACGGCGACTCCGGCTCCGCCTTCGACCGCCTCGTGGAGGAGCAGGACGGCGAACGCGACCGCCGGTCCGAGCGCTCCGGCGAACGCCCGCGCCGCCCCCGCCCCGACGCCACGGCCAGCGCCGCCACCGCCGGCCCGGACGCCGCCTGGCTGCCCGCCACGCCGCCCGCCCCCGCCGCGCCGCCGCCCGGCAGCGACGCGGCGCTGCCAGCCGCCGCCGGCGCGCCCGCCGCCGCCCCGGGCGAGGCCGGCGATCCCGCGGGCGCCCTCCTCTCCGCGACGGCGGCACCGTCGGCAACGGCCCTCGCCGCCGCAACCTCCGGCACCGGCCAGAGCGGCACGGCGACGGCGGCGGCGACCGCCGGCGCGGCGGCACCGACGGGAACTGCGGCTGCGGCGGGAGCGGCGGCGGCAACGGCGGCCACCGACGCGAGCGCCGTCGGCACCGTACCGGCGGCGGCCGTTCCCGCCCTCGCCGATGCCACCGGCGCCGCCCCGCCGCCGGCCGACGGTGCGGCCGCGGCGAACGCGGGACCGGCCGCGACGCCGACCGCGACACCGGCCCCGGCGTCGCCCGCCGTCGCCGCGACCGCGCAGCCGGTGGCGGTGCCGGCGGCCGGTCCGGCCCGCGACGCCGCCGCCGAGGCGGCCGGCGACCCGCGCCGGTCCGGCAAGAGCAGCGGGCGGACCGCCGCCGCGCCGCAGGGCAACGGCGGCGGCAAGCCCGACCCCGGGACGACGCTCGCCGGCGCGGGCACCGGACCGTCGGGCGGCGCCGGTCAGCCCGACGCCGGAACCCTGGCGGATCTCCCCTTCGCCGCCGCGCCGGCGGCAACCGGCGGCGCCGACACGGCGCCGGCGGACGGGCTGCCGTCGCCGTCGTCGGCCGCGGCGCCGGGCCAGCACGCGGCCGGCGCGACCGCCCAGGGCCGTGCCGCCGCACCGCCGCCGCCGATGGCACAGCTGGCGGCACCGCTGGTGCGCGTCGCCAGCGCCGGCGGCGGCACCTTCCACATCGACCTGTCGCCGGCGGAGCTCGGCCGGGTCCAGGTGATCGCCGACGTCAAGGAGGGTCACGTCACCCTGTCGGTGCAGGCGGAGCATGCCGACACGCTCTCGCTGCTGCGCCGCGACGTGACCCAGCTGGAGAAGGCGCTGGGGGATGCCGGCCTGACCCTGAACAACGCCACCCTGCAATTCTCGCTGCAAGGCGACGGGCAGTCGCGCGGCTTCGCCGCCTTCGACCAGGGCTCGGGTGGCCGTGGCGGCCGGCCCGGACCGGCCGCCGTGATCGCCGCGGAAGCCGCGCCCGAGCGCATCCTCACCCCGGTCGACGGGCTGGTCGACGTCATCGTCTGAAAGGAACCGCTCCCATGACCACCACGGGCGCCACGGGCGCGACCGGCGGCGGCGCCTCCGCCACCGCCACCGCCACCGCCGACAAGAAGTCTACGGTCGACTACGAATCGTTCCTCCAGCTGCTGACGGCGCAGCTGCGCAACCAGGACCCGCTGGCGCCGATGGACGCCACCCAGTTCATGACCCAGCTGGCCCAGCTCTCGACGGTCGAGCAGGCGATGCGGACCAACGACACGCTGACCGAGGTTCTCGACACGCTCAAGAGCAGCGGCATGCGGATGGACATGGCCTTCCTCGGCCGCAAGGTCGAGGTGGCGTCCGACACGCTGGCGCTGGTGGACGGGAAGGCGAGCGCGGCCTACACCGTGGACGGCGCGCCGGCGAGCGTGAAGATCGAGGTCCTCGACAGCGCCGGCAAAACCGTCTACAGCGCCGCCGGCACCCCGGCCACGGGGCGCCAGGCCTTCACCTGGGACGGCAAGCGCAGCGACGGCGCCACCGCCGCCGACGGGCTCTACACGCTGCGGATCACCGCCAAGGACAAGGACGGCGCCGCCCTGCAGACGGCCAGCGTCATGACCGACACGGTGACCGAGGTGCGCAACGTCGACGGCGCCACTCGGTTCGTCCTGAAGAACGGCGCCACCGTCGCCGCCGACGCCATCCTGTCGGCGTCCTGAGGCTCAGCGCCGGCTGTTGTCCTGGCGCAGAAGGCGGTCGATCAGGACCGCCTTCACCGGCCCGGCGGAGAACTGGCCGTTGGCGCTGGCGCGCAGGGCGCCGGCCACCGCGGCGGGATCGACGGCGGGGCCGTCGAAGGCGCCGGACTGGGCGAGACCGAACAAGCCCTCCAGCATGGCGCTGCGGGCGTGCGGCAGGCGCCGGCGCACCAGGTCGGCCCCTTCGCCGTCCCCGGCCTCCAGCGTGACCTGCGCCAGGATGAACGCCTCGGTGCGGCCCTGCGCCAGGACCGGCACGACGAACTGGCCGGCCTCGACGTAGTACGGGCCGGCGGCACCGTCCTCGCCGGCGCGGCCGGCCGGCTCTTCGGCCTCCTGCGCCCCGTCGGCCGGCGGCGCCGCCGCGCGGGCCGCCAGCTCGTAGCGCCCCGCCCCGTAACCGCCGGCAAACGCCAGCCCGGCGGCCACCGAGAACAGGAGCAGCGCCTTCATCGTCTTTCCCCTTCGTGGCACCGGCGTCGCCCGCCGTCGCGTCAGAACGGCAGCACCACGTCCAGCACCTGCTGGCCGTAGCGCGGCTGCTGCACGTCGGTGATCTGGCCGCGCCCGCCGTAGGTGATGCGCGCCTCGCCGATCTTGTCGTAGTCGATGGTGTTGGTGTTGGTGATGTCCTCGGGGCGGATGACCCCGGCGATGCGCAGTTCGCGCAGCTCGTAGTTGACGCGCATCTCCTGGCGCCCGGCGATGACGAAGTTGCCGTTGGGCAGCACCTGGGTGACGAAGGCGGCGACCCGCATGGCGATGCGCTCGTTGCGCTGGATCGTGCCGTTGCCGCTGGAGGTGCTGTTGCTGTCGAGATCGACGAGGCTCTCGGGATCGACGGCGTCGGGGAGGATGGCGGGCAGCCGGCTCTCCAGGCCGAAGAAGTTGGTGGCGCCGAACCCCTCGGCGTTGGTCCGCGCGCGCTGGGTGCGGTTCTGCAGCTGGGCCTGGTCGGAGATGTCGATGATCACCGTCAGCAGGTCGCCGACCGCCTTGGCACGGGGATCCCGGAAGAAGTTGCGCGACCCCGTCTGCCACAGCGAGCTCGGCGTCTGGTCGACGGCGACGGGCTGCGGCATCGGCATGGAGATGACCCGCGCCTCGGGCTGGAGCGCGGGGTTGGAGATCTCCGACAGCGCCGGGGCGCTGCCGATGTCCGACAGGCGGGAACACCCGGCCGCGGCGACCGAGAGCAGCATCAGGGGAACGACGGCGGCGCGCATGGCAAGGCTCCGTTTCACGGCATCGACGATTCGGCGCCCGTCGCGACGGCGCCGGGAAGCCGGGGTCCGTTCACCGACACCGTCTCGACCCCGGTGATGGTGCCGGTCACCACGGCGTTGCTGGACACGTTCATGACCCGGACGAGGTCGCCGACGCCGCCGTCCTGCAGCGCCCGGCCGCGGGCGGCGAGCAGCAGCGGCCCGTCCTCGTAGACCAGGGTCACCGGGCGGTTGCGCTGCACGACGATGGGCGCGCCGACCGCGTCGACGCGGATCAGCCGCCCCGCCATCATCGTCCGCCGGGGCGACAGGCCGATCAGCTGGTCGGCGGCGGTGACGAAGCCGCCGCCCAGGCGTTCCAGCGGCATGCGGATGGACGTCAGGTCGGCCGCGGTGATGATCTCGCCGGGGCGCATCCGCCGCACGCTGACGGGGACGGCGACCTCGACGGCGACCTGCCCGGCCAGCTCGACGAGACGGCCGGCGCTGCTCACCAGCGCGCGGAAGCTGCCGTCGCGGGGGTCGTACGACATCTCCCGCACCGCCTCGACGGCGCCGGCGAAGGGCCGGCCCAGGGTCAGCGACACCTCGGCGTCGGCCGGCACGGCGTCGCCCAGGGTCGCCCGCAGCTCTTCGGCCAGCCTCGACTCCACCGGTCCGGCGGCGGCGGGCGCCGCGGCCAGGGCGGCCAGCGCGAGCAGGGCGGCGACGAGCGGGCGGGCGCGCCGCCGCGACGGGGTGCAGCGGGCCATGGCGCTCACCGCATGTTGGTCAGGGTCGATGCCATCTGGTCGCCGGCTTCCACGACCTTGGCGTTCATCTCGTAGGCCCGTTGCGCCGAGATCAGCTCGGTGATCTCCTGGACCACGTTGACGTTCGAGGATTCCAGGTACTTCTGGCGGATGGTGCCGAATCCGGCCTGGCCGGCCAGGCCGTCCTGCGGTTCGCCCGACGCCGGCGTGGCGCGGAACAGGTTGTCGCCCAGCGCCTCCAGGCCGGATTCGTTGACGAACACCGTCATCGCCAGCTGGCCCTGGTTGAGGGGCTGGGTCTCGCCGTCCACGTAGGCGAAGACCTCGCCCGACTTGTTGATGACCACCTCGCGCGTGCCCTGGGGCACGGTGATGCCGGGGGCGATGGTGTAGCCGTCGGCGGTGACGATGGTGCCTTCCGGCGACAGCTTGAAGCTGCCGGCGCGGGTGTAGACGGTGTCGCCGCCGGGCTCGGTGACGTTGAAGTAGCCGCGCCCCTCGATCGCCAGGTCGAGCTCGTTGCCGGTCGAGGTCAGGCTGCCGATGGTGTTGATGCGGTTGACCGAGATCGGCCGCACGCCCAGGCCGACCTCGATGCCGGTGGGAATGATGGTGCCGGTGTCGGTGGACTGGGCGCCCTGGCGCCGCTCCGACTGGTACATCAGGTCCTGGAACTCGGCGCGGCCGCGCTTGAAGGCGGTCGTGTTGATGTTGGCGATGTTGTTGGAGATGACCTCGACGTTCAGCTGCTGGGCCATCATGCCGGTCGACGCGATGCTGAGCACGCGCATGAACGAAACTCCTTACTGGGGTTTGCCGAGGCGGTTGATGGCGTTGCGCAGCAGGTCCTGCCCCTCGTCCACCATCTTGCTCACCGCCTGATAGTCGCGGGACAGCTCCATCAGGCGCGTCACCTCGAGCACGCCCTGGACGTTCGACCGTTCCACCTTGCCCTGCACCAGCCGCGTGTCGGGTGCCGGCAGCGCCACCGCGTCGTCGCCCGCCTCGAACAGCAGGTCGCCGGTCTGCGTCAGCGCCTGCGGGTTCTCGAAGCGCACCACGGCCAGGCGCGCGATCACGTCGCCATCGGCCGACACCAGCCCGTCGCTGGCGATCGTCACCGTGCTGTATTCGGAATCGATGGTGATGGGCTGGCCGCCGTCGTCGAGCACGGGAAAGCCGTTGGCGGTGACCAGCTGCCCGTCGGCGTCGCGCCGCAGGCGGCCGTCGCGGGTGTAGCGCACCCCGTCCGGCGTGTTGACCGTCAGCAGGCCGTCGCCGTCGACCGCCACGTCGTAGGGGTTGCCGGTCTCGGAGAAGGTGCCCGGACGCAGATCGGTGTAGGTGGCGCGGTCGATGGTGAAGGCGATGCGGTCGGTGGGCTTGTTGCCCCCCCGCTCCATCGCCGCCTCGAACAGGCTGCGCTCGCCGCGGAATCCGACCGTGTTCATGTTGGCGATGTTGTTGGCGACCACATCGAGCTGCCGCCGCAGCGCCATCTGCCGCGACAGCCCGATGTAAAGTTGGTTCTCCATCGCTGGACACCTCTGGATTTGAACTCCGCCTTAATCTGGACGATGCAGTTTAAAGCCGGGTTTCAACTCCGGACGAGTGACGCCGGAGCCGGTCTCTTCTGCTCCGCCTTGAAATTGATTTAGATAAAATTCGGGATGACTGCGATGCATCGGCGCACCGAGCTCGGCATGACCGTCGCCTCCACCCTTGCCCTCGTCCTGATGGCGCTGCCCTCCTCCACCCGCTCCGAGGTGCCGGTGACCGCCCAGCTCGGCGACCACGGCGCCTTCTCGCGCCTGGTGGTGAGCGTCGCCGGCGGCGCGCTGCCGCGGGCGGTCTCCGATCCCTGCTCGGTGCGCCTCGAACGGGACGAGGCGACGGCGTGGCCGCTCGACACCCTGAACGGCGTCTGGGCCTCGCGGATGTCCGGGTTCCAGTCGCTCGACGACGGCCGCACCATGGCCGCGTCCATTCCCTGCGGCGCGCGGGTCACGGCCCTGCGCGAGCGCAACCTGCTGATCGTCGACGTGGCCGCCCCGCCGATCCCCGCGCGCAAGCCGGGATCCACGCCGCCGGCACCGGCCATGGCGGAGCCCGGCGGGCGGGAGGACGCACCCGCGGCGGTCGCCACGGCGGCGGCGCCTCCGCCGGCCGGAACGCCGGCGGCGCAGGACACCCCGTCGCCGCTGGCGGCGGTCGCCGCCGCGGTGAATCCGGTGGCGGTCGCCCAGGCGCAGCCGGTGGCGCCGGCGGCGGTCACGGCGATGCCGCCGGTGGGGGGCGCGGCGATGCCGCCGGCAGCGGCGACGCCCGCCACCGCGCCGGCCCCTGCTGCCGGGGCGCCGCCGCCCGCCGCCGATCCGGCGAGCCTCGAAGCCGCCGTCCAGCGCAGCGTCGAGCAGACCCTGCGGCTGCTCGAAGGCCGCCCCGCCAGCCAGCCGGCGGCGGCGGAACGGCGCGAGCCCGATCCGCCGCCGATCGGCCCGATGGACCTCGCCGCCTGGGCCGGCGACGACTTCACTGAGACGCGCGCGACCTTGCAGCAGGCGCTGTCCGACACCCTGGCGCGCGCCCGGGTCGACGCCTTCGTCGCCATGGCGCGCTTCGCCCTGGCGCGGGCGCTGGAGGAGGAAGGGCGCGCCACGCTCGACGCCGCGGCCGCCCAGAATCCGGCCGCCGACCAGCGCTACAGCCTGCAGGTGCTGAACGACGCCTTCCGCGCCCTCGACCGCAGCGCCGATCCCGACGCCAGCCTGTTCGTGCGCATCCCGCCCGGCGCCTCGCCGGACCATCACGTCTGGCGCAGCGCCACCCTGGCGCCCACCCGCTGGGCGGCGGCCCACGAGGGGCTGCCGATCGCCCTGAAGCGGCTGCTCGACTATCCCGCCGAGCTGCGCAGCCGGCTCCTCAGCCTGCTGGCCGAATCGGCGGACGCGGCGCGCGACGCCGACGCGCTGAACCTGATCGTGCTGGAGATGATCACCGTCGACGCCCGCAGCATGGCGGACGGACGGCTCGACTATTTCCGCGGCCGCCTCGCCGAGCTCCGCGACACGCCGGAGACGGCGCTGCAGCACTACCGCAAATCGGCGGACGTCCGCGGCGGCCCCTTCGGGCGGCGTGCCGAGGTGCGCGCCATCGAGCTGCGGCGGACCACCGGGGCGCTGGACGACGAAGGCGCCATCGCCGAGCTGGAGGCCCTGCGCTACGCCTGGCGGGGCGACGACGTCGAGATCGACGCTCTGGCGGCGCTCGGCGGCGCCTACGCCCGCACCGGGCGGACCGAGGCGGCGCTCGACATGTTCGGCATGCTGGGGCGGCGCTTCGGCGCCACGGCGCGCGGCCGCGATGCGCTCGCCGCCGGCCGCGGCCTGCTGAAGGCCGTGCTCGAGCGCATCGAGGGCGAGGCGCCCGGCGGTCTCTACGCCCTGGCGCTCCAGGCGCGCCACGGCCGTCTGGTGACGCTCGCCGACGACGACGAGGCCACCCTGCGCCAGCGCCTGGCGCGGGCGTTGGCGCGCGACGGCTTCACGGTCGAGGCGATCCGCGTCCTCGAAGGGCTGACCGGGCAGGCGACCGGGGCCCGCCAGGCCATGCTCGGCGCCGCCCTGGCCCGCACCCTGATCGATGCCGGGCGGGACGCCGACGCCCTCGACGTCCTGAACCGGACCGGCAACGCCGCGCTGGACGCCGGGCTCGCGGAGCGGCGCACGCTGCTGCGGGCGGAGGCGCTGATCGCCGGCGGCGAGACGGTGCGGGCGCTCGACAGCCTGCGCGGGATGCCCGGCGTCGCGGCGGCGCGCCTGCGGGCGCGCAGCCTGTTCGACTCCGGCGAATGGACCGCGGCGCGCGACGCCTTGGCCGAACTGGTCGACGGGCAGCCGGCACCGGCCGCCGAGGACGTGGCGCTGCTCGGGCTCGCCGCGCACCTGGCCGGCGACGGCGCGATGGTGCACGACCTCGCGGCGCGCCACGGCGCCCGCCTCGCCGGCACCCGCTGGAACGGGCTGCTCGACGCGCTGGCGCCGCTGCCGGCCGACGACCGGCCGGTCAAGGCGGACGACGTCGCCCGCCAGCTCGCCGCCGCCGACGCCATCGAGCGCCTGGCCCGCCGCTGGCAGACCATTCCCTGAATCGTAAAGCCGCTTTAAACGCCGGGGGTTAGCGTCGAATCACGGCGCTCCCGGCGAGCGGACGATGGCGCAGCCGTCCCGGAGAAGGAAACATGCGACTGTTACTCGGTTTGATCGCGGTGTTCGCCAGCGTGCTGGGCGGATTCTGGGCGATGGGCGGCCGGATGGCCGTGCTCTGGCAGCCGGTCGAGATCATCATCATCATCGGCGCGGGCTGCGGCGGCTACGTCATCGCCAACACGCCCACCGTCCTACGCGAGACCTGGCGCACCGTGGTCGCCATCGCACGCGGCCGCCGCACCTCCCGGAACGACTACATCGACGTGATCGCGCTGGTCTACGGCCTGCTGCGCGTCGCCAAGTCCAAGGGCATGTCGCAGATCGAGAGCGACATCGACCGGCCCTACGACAGCCCGCTGTTCACCCAGTATCCCACCGTCCTGCGGCACGAGCGCTGCATCACCTTCCTGTGCGACTACCTGCGCCTGGTGGCGCTGGGACAGGACAACCCGCACGACCTGGAATCGCTGATGACGGAGGAGCTGGACACCCTGGGCCGCGAGCTGAACCAGGTGCCCAAGGCGCTGCAGAACCTGGCCGACGCCCTGCCGGCGCTGGGCATCGTCGCCGCCGTGCTCGGCGTCATCAACGCCATGAGCGCCATCAACGAGGCGCCGGAGGTGCTCGGCCACATGATCGGCGGCGCGCTGACCGGCACCTTCCTCGGCGTCCTGCTGTCCTACGGCATGGTCGGCCCGATCGCTTCGGCGGCGCGCCAGCGCCGCGAGTCGGAGCTCAACATGTACATCTGCGTCAAGGCGGCGCTGTGCGCCTATCTCCGGGGCTGCCCGCCGCAGGTCTGCGCCGAGTTCGCGCGCAAGGTGCTGTACACCGACATCCAGCCGAGCCTCGCCGAAGTCGAGGTCGCCACCACCCTGTCCTCGCAGGCCAAGAGCCGCGAGGGACGCCAGGCCGCGTGAGCGCCCATGCCCCGCAAATCCACCGTCACCCCCATCGTCGTCAAGCGCCACGGCCTCGACCACGACGGCGACGAGCACAACGGCACCTGGAAGCTGGCCTACGCCGACTTCGTCACGGCGATGATGACCTTCTTCCTGGTGATGTGGTTGATGAACATCACCACCACCGAACAGCGCAAGGGCATCGCCGACTATTTCAACCCGGTCGCGGTGTCGGAGAGCAACTCGGGCGCCGACGGCATGCTGTCCGGCCGCTCCGTCGACGACACCGGGTCGCTCACCACCCCCAACGCCGCCGCCGACCAGGCCGCGCCGGTGGCGTCGCCGCCGGTCATCGCCTCGGTCGGCGACAGCGACCGCCAGCCCGCCGGGCGCAAGGATGCGATGCCCCACCCGCTGGGTTCCCCGGCGGCGCCGCGCGAGCCGGGCGACGCCGTCAACCTGCTCGGCCCCGCCGCGACGCCGGCGGCGCCCCGCCAGGAGGCGCCGGCCGGGGCGCCGCCGGCCGGCGGCGGCACCCTGGTGACGCGGGCCGAGCTCGAGGCGCTGCTCGACCACAAGTCGGCGGCGATCCAGGAGCAGGCGGCGCTGGAGTCCCTGGAGCGCGACCTGCGCCGGCAGATCGCCGCCTCGCCGGAGCTCAGCGCCCTGTCGGACAGCGTGCTCATCGAGCAGGTGCCGGAGGGGCTGCGCGTCCAGCTGACGGACCAGGCGCGCTTCTCCATGTTCCACGTCGGCTCGGCGCAGATGAACGAACCGGGCCGCCGCCTGATGGCGCTGGTGGCGTCGGCGCTGGCCGGGGTCGCCAACCCCATCAGCATCACCGGCCACACCGACGGGCTCGCCTACGCCGCCGCCGCCAAGTACGGCAACTGGGAGCTGTCGAGCGACCGCGCCAACGCGGCCCGGCGCGCGCTGATCGCCAGCGGCGTGCCGGCCGAACGGATCGTCCGCGTCGAAGGGCGCGCCGACCTCGACCACCTCGTCGCCGGCGCCCCGCTGGACCCCAGCAACCGGCGCATCAGCATCGTCCTGCTGCGCCGCCGGTCGGGATGACCCGGCCGGCGCCGTCCGGACGCTGAAGACAATCTGGCCGGTTTTTTAGGAAAACCGGCCGTTTTTCCTTTAAAGCGCCTTTAAAAGCAACCGCCTATCGTCACGCTCGACAGTCGTTCGTGGAGAAGCCCGGCACGGCTCGCCCCCTTCCGTTCGCAGGAACACCAGAGGATTCCACGATGAGCCTGTACAGCGCCATGCGGTCCGGTGTGAGCGGCATGTCCGCCCAAAGCTCTCGGCTCGCCGCGATCTCCGACAACATCAGCAACTCCGCGACGGTCGGCTACAAGCGGGCCACGGTGGACTTCTCGACCCTGGTGACCGCGCCGGGACAGACCACCACCTATTCCAGCGGCGGCGTCAGCTCGCACGTCCGCTACAAGGTGATGGAGGACGGCACGCCGATGGCGAGCGGCTCGGCGACCGACCTGGCGCTCAGCGGCCGCGGCTTCTTCGTCGTCGCCAACGGCACCACCGGCGCGGCGCAGTACTCGCTGACCCGCGCCGGCAGCTTCACCACCGACGACAACGGCTACCTCCGCAACACCGCGGGCCAGTACCTGGAGGCGTGGAAGCTCAATCCGGACGGCAGCCTGCCGGCGGTCAACGCCAGCGCCTTCGACGACCTGGTGCCGGTCAACGTCGGCAACCTGCTCTACGGCGGCAGCGCGACGACGCAGATGAGCTTCTCCGGCAACCTGCCGGCGCAGGCGGCGAACGGCGACACCTTCACGACGTCGCCCGCCTTCTACGACGGCCTGGGCAATCCCCAGACGGTCAATCTGACCTGGACCAAGACGGCGACCGCCAACCAGTGGACCCTGACCGCGACCGGACCGGCCGGCTACACCGTGGCCGGCGTGCCGGTAACTCTGGACTTCGCCGCCACCGGCCCCTACGCCGGCATGCCGATCGACACGGCGACCGGCGATCCGCTGGATCCCATGCCGACCTTCACCATCACCTCGCCGGCGACTCCGACGTCGGACGTGGTGACCTTCGGGTTCAGCAACGTCACCCAGCTCAACGGGGACTACGTGCCCCAGGTGGTGCGTGACGGCAGCGCCGTCGGCCGCGTCACCACCGTCGACATCGACGAGTCGGGCGTCCTCTGGGCCCTCTACGACAACGGCGCCAAGCAGGCGCTCTACCAGATCCCGGTGGCCGACGTCATGAACCCCGACGGGCTGGTCACCCAGGACGGCAACACCTACACCCTGGGCGCCGATTCCGGCGCGCTGAGCCTCAACCAGGGCGGGACCGGCTCGGTCGGCGCGGTGATCGGCTGGGCGCTGGAGCAGTCGAACGTCGACATCGCCGACGAGCTGGTCTCCCTCATCGAGACGCAGCGCGCCTACTCGTCGAACGCCACCATCGTCCGCACGGCCGACGAGATGGTCGACGAAACCAACCGCCTGAAGCGCTGAGCGCGCACGCAAGGGACCGCCGACCATGAGCATCCAGCTTGCCCTGGCCTCCGCCGCCTCCGGCCTGCGCGCGTCGCAGCAGCAGGCCGCGCTCGCCTCCCACAACATCGCCAACGCGACGACCGCCGGCTATGTCGGGCGCGACGTCGCCCTCTCCTCGGCGGCGGTGGCCGGCCGGGGGGCCGGCGTGCGCATCGAGGGAATTTCCCGCAACGTCGACGAGCTGCTGATCCGCGACGCCCGCCATGCCCAGAGCCTCTACGCCGGGCAGGAGGCGCGCGCGTCGGCGCTGGCCGACTACGCGCTGGTGCTGGGGCAGCCTCAGGACGAGCGCTCGGTCTCCACCGAGCTGTCGCAGCTCCAGCAGGCTTTCGAGCGGCTGCACGACATGCCGAACGACGCCGCCGCCCAGAGCGCGGTGGTGGCGCAGGCGTCGGCCCTGGTGGACAGCCTCCACGCCGCCGCCGATTCGGCCCTCTCGGTGCAGGCCGACGCCCGCGACCGGCTCGCCGACTCGGTGGACATCGTCAACGCCGCGCTGCACAAGGTCAGCGAACTCAACACGACGATCGCCGCGCTGGAGGCCCGGGGCGGCGACGCCGGCGACCTGCGCGACGAGCGCGACCGCCAGCTCGACCAGATCTCCGAGGAGATCGGCATCCGCACCTACAACCGCGACGACGGCCAGGTCGTGGTGATGACCCGCAACGGCCAGACCCTGCTCGACCACCCGCTGGCCGAGGGCGAGACGCCGCTGACCCTCGTCGGCACCGACCTCGCGGTGAACGGGTACGTCCTCTCCGACGATCCCGACAGCGAGATCCAGAGCGGGCGGATGATGGGCTACGTGCAGACCGCCTACCAGGACATGCCGCGCGCGCTCGACCAGCTCGACCAGCTCGCCGCCGGCCTCGTCCAGATGTTCCAGGGGGCGGAGGCCAACCCGACGCAGCAGGGCATGTTCACCGACGCCGGCGCCGCCTACAGCACGGACGCCGGCCTCGCCTCGCGGATCGAGGTCAACAGCGTCCTCTTCACCGAGAGCTGGCGGGTGCAGAGCGGCGTCCAGGCGGCCGCCCCCCTGGACGCCGGCGACCAGACGCAGATCACCCGCTACATCGACGCCTTCAACACGGACACGGCGTTCACCGCCGCCGACCTGCCGACGTCGGCGACGCTGGGCGGGTTCGCGTCGGCCCTGGTGTCGACCCAGCAGGGCTACCGCACCACCGCGGAAGCGGAGATGAACTCCCGCAAGATCGGCGCCGACACGCTGCAGAACGCGCGGGTCAACCGCGACGGCGTCAACATCGACGACGAGATGCAGAAGCTCCTGCTGATCGAGCAGAGCTACGGCGCCAGCGCCCAGGTGATCCAGGTGGCCGGGCGCATGATCGACCTCCTCCTGCAGATCAAGGCCTGAGCCATGCTGTACAACTCCGTCTCCACGCTCGGCATGAGCCGGCGCCTGCAGAGCACGATGACCGATCTGCAGATCGAGTACGTCCGGGCCAACGAAGAGGCCGCGACCCTGGTGCACGCCGACGTGGCCGCCACCATCGGCGCGCGCACCGGCCGCGACATCAGCCTGCGCAACCTGTTCGACCGCACCGAGGAGTACCACAAGACGACCACCCTGCTCGACGGGCGCATGGCGACCATGGACAGCGCCCTGACGAGCATCCTCGACGCCGGCACCGAGCTGATGGCCACCGCCTCGACCGGGCTCGGCCAGCAGTCGCCGACCGGCTCGTCGCTGCAGATCCAGGCGCGCGGCGTGATCGACCAGCTGGTGGCGCTGCTCAACGCCTCCGCCGGCGACAGCTACCTGTTCGCCGGCACCGCGCTCGACGAGCCGCCGATGCGCGCCGTCGACGCCGACGAGCCGCCGCTGCGCTCGCCCCTGCAGATCGTCCAGGACACCATCGCCCTGGCGGCCGACGGCTCGGCGATGCCGGTCACCGCCGCGCAGACGGGCGCGGTGATCGACGCCCTCGACGCCCTGTTCTCGGTGCGCGACCCGGCCACCTCGGCGCCCCTGGTCACGGTGGTGCCGGCGGACCCGACGGCGCCGCTGCCGCCGCCGGCCGCGTTGTCCGACACCTTCGAAGGCGGCTTCTACACCGGCACCACCACGCTGCGAGCCGGCGGCACCGCCAACCCGAGGGTCGCCGGCCGGCCCGCCGACGACACCACCATCGCCTACGGCATCCAGGCCAACGACCCGATGATCCGCGAGATCCTCGAGGGCGCCTACATGCTGGCGGCGGTCGACACCTCGAAGATGGAGCCGGCGGCCTACGACGATTACATGTACGCGGCCGTGAGCAAGCTGTCGGGCGGGCTGAACGACCTGCGCGACTCCATCGCCCAGCTCGGCATCCAGCGCAACCAGGTCACCACCCTGGCCGAGCAGCACAAGACGCAGATCGCCATCCTCAACACCCAGATCCACAACCTGGAAGGCGTCGATCCCTACGAGGCGAGCGTGCGCATCAGCCAGCTCGAGACGCAGATCGACGCCACCTCCAGCGCCACCGCGCGCATCGCCAAGCTGCACCTCACCAACTATCTCTAGGCGCCCGCCATGCCCGCTCCCGCGTTCCGGCTCGCCCGAACCGTCCGAAGGATCGCCGCCGCCGTCGCGCTGGCGGCGGCCGTCCTGCTCGCCCCGGTGGACGGTGGCGCGCCGGCCGTGGCGCAGACGCGGATCAAGGACCTCGTCAACTTCGACGGGGTGCGGCGCAACCAGCTCATCGGCTACGGCCTGGTGGTCGGCCTGGACGGCACCGGCGACCGGCTGATCAACACGCCCTTCACCGAGCAGAGCCTGAAGGGCATGCTGGAACGGCTCGGCATCAACACCCGCGGCGAGACCCTGCGCACGCGCAACACCGCCGCGGTGATGGTCAGCGCCACCCTGCCGCCCTTCGCCCGCCAGGGCTCGGCGGTGGACGTGACGGTGTCGGCGCTGGGCGACGCCACCAGCCTGCTGGGCGGCACCCTGGTGGTGACGCCGCTGCTGGGCGCCGACGGCGAGGCCTACGCGGTGGCCCAGGGGCCGCTGTCGGTCGGCGGCTTCTCCGCCGGCGGCGTCGCCGCGTCGGTGACCAAGGGCGTCCCCACCACCGCCCGCATCGCCAACGGCGCCACCGTCGAGCGCGAGCTGAAGTTCGCCCTCAACGACGTCGGCGCCGTGCGGATGGTGCTGCGCAACCCCGACTTCACCACCGCCAACCGCATCGCCGACGCGGTCAACCGCCGCCTCGGGCCGTCCGCCGCCCGGGTGCTCGACCTGTCCACCGTCGACGTCGCCATCGCCGGCCCCTACGTCGGCCAGGTGGCGCGCCTGATCGGCGCCATCGAGCAGCTGCCGATCCAGCCCGACAGCATCGCCCGCGTCGTCGTCGACGAGCGCTCCGGCACCATCGTCATCGGCGACGACGTGCGGGTCAGCCGGGTCGCCATCACCCAGGGCAACCTGACGGTGCGCGTGGTCGAGACGCCGCAGGTCTCGCAGCCGCAGCCCTTCGGCCGCGGCGAGACCGTCGTCGTGCCGCGCACCGACGTCCAGGTGGAGGAGGGCAACGGCCGGCAGTTCGTGACGGTCGGCGGCAACGTCAGCCTGCAGCAGCTGGTCAACGGCCTCAACGCGCTCGGCGTGGGGCCGCGCGACATGGTGGCGATCCTGCAGGCGATCAAGGCGGCCGGCGCCCTGCACGCCGACCTGGAGATCATCTGACCAGCAGCGCATGACCAATCAGCGCATGGGGGACCGCACATGGACATCAGCACGGTGAACGGCCGCCCGGCCGCCCGGACGGAGACGGCGCTCCCCGCGACCGGCACCGCCGAGCAGGTGGCCAGGGACTTCGAGGCGATGGTCGTCGGCCAGATGATGGAGACGATGTTCGCCGGGCTCGACGACAACACGGTGTTCGGCGGCGGCGACGCCGAGAAGCCGTGGCGCAGCTTCATGCTGCAGGAGTACGGCAAGGCCATCGCCGAGGCGGGGACCCTCGGCATCGGCGACCTCGTCCGCGAGGAGGTGGCGCGCCTCTACGCCGTCCAAGGGGCCGTCCAAGGGGCCGCTCAAGGGGAGGGCACGCCATGAGTCCTGCAACCGTCACCCTGAAGGACCTGATCCACGAATTCGCACCGGATGCGATGCCCGTGGCCGCCGCCGACGGGCCGGTGGCCGAGGGTCCGGCCTACGACGGGCCGACGGCCCTCGCCGTCACGGAGTTCCTCGACGCCGTCGAGGCGCTGGCGGCGGTGCTGGAGGAGGAGACGGCGTGCATCGGCGCGGGCACGCTGGACCGGCTGGAGGTCTTCGCCCACCGCAAGGCGGCGATGGCCGAACGGCTGCAGGCGGTCGCCGAACAGGCGCGGGCCGACGGCATCCGCCTGCCCGACGACCTGCGTTCCATGACCCTCGACCGGGTCGAGCGGCTGGAGAAGGCCATCGACGCCAACGCCAGCGGGCTGGTGGCGCTGCGCAAGGCGGTGCTGACGGTCAGCCGCAACCTGCTGACGGCCCTGGAGAAGGCCTCGAGCGACGGGCTCTACGCCCGCAGCGGACACGCCGTGCGGCCGGTCGAGCTGTCGGCCTCCGGCCTCAACACGACCCTGTGATGCCCCTCACGGCGAGCGGGGGCGCACGCTCGCCAGCTCCCCCGCCTCCTCCAGCTTGATGATGCAGGCGACCAGCGCCCGCTGGAAGGCACGGGACTCCGCGGGCAGCCCGACGCCCTGGCCGGTCGGCCAGAACTCGACGAAGGCGTGGTTGGCGTCGGCCTCGCCGGTCGGCCACTCGATCGTCAGGCCGATGCCGACCTCGGCGGTCTGGCGGCGGTGGTCGGTCACGCCGATCTTCGCCTCCCAGTGCATGCCGCCGCTTCCCCGCTCGGCGCGCTGCTGGCTCCACAGCCGGAGATAGTCGCGGAAGCTCTCGGACTTGCGGTCGAGCTGGACGTAGGTGGAGCGGTCCACCACCGGCGCCGCGAACCTGGCCGTGTAGCGCGCCTGCGCCAGCGCCTGGGTGACCTCGGCGCACAGCGCGTCGATCACGGAGAAGGTGCGGCGCACGTTGTCGGCCAGGGAGGTCGCCAAGGCCGCTCCGCTCAGCGCCCGCCGGGCTTCCCGGTCGCTGCGGTAGAGGTCGAACAGATCGTCGGAATCTCCCATCGGTGCCCTGGTTCCCCCAGCCGTGCGACCAGCCGCTGCGACACGCCTGAATCCAGCAAAAAGGTATTAATGCGATGTGAACCGGACGGAAGATTCCAGCCGGCGGCGGCGCGCCGCCGGGACGGGAGGGGACCGGCCCCGCGTGCGACATTGTGACCGCCGGCCGGCGACGCGCACATGGTCCTTGCCCCGATCTAATATACTAGTATACTCCAAGGCGGAACCGACGAGCCCGACGCCGGGAACGCCGCGGGCGGTGGGACCACCGCCGCGACCGCCGCGCCGTCCCGCCCGGGTGCCGACAGCCCCGCTAGGAAAGGCCAACGCCATGAAGATCACCACGCGGTACGCATCCCACCCGGATGCCGTGCGCGGGTTCGACACCCAGACCCTGCGCGACCATTTCCTGGTCACCTCCCTGTTCCAGGCCGACGAGATCGCGCTGACCTACAGCCACGTCGACCGCTTCGTGGTCGGTGGCGCGATGCCGGTCGCCGGCCCGCTGGACCTGGAAGGGGTCAAGGAGATCGGGTCGAAGACCTTCCTGGCGCGCCGTGAGCTGGGCGTCATCAACGTCGGCGGGCACGGCCGGGTGACGGTCGACGGCCAGGCGATCGACCTCGACACCCGCGACGGGCTCTACGTCGCCCAGGGTACCGAGGCGGTCCGCTTCGAGAGCCTCGACCGCCGCTCCCCGGCCAAGTTCTACCTCAACAGCACGCCCGCCCACGCCCGCTTCGAGACGCGGAAGATCTCCATCGCCGACGCCAAGCAGCGCCACCTCGGCGATCCGGCGACGTCCAACGAACGGACCATCTTCCAGATGATCCACCCCGACGTCTGCCGCACCGCCCAGCTCGTCATGGGCATGACCATGCTGAAGCCCAACAACATGTGGAACAGCATGCCCTGCCACACGCACGAGCGGCGCTGCGAGGTCTACTTCTACTTCGACCTGCCGGAGAGCGCCCGCGTCTTCCACTTCATGGGCGAGCCCAGCGAAACCCGCCACATCGTCATGGCCAACGAAGAGGCGGTGATCAGCCCGAGCTGGTCGATCCACTGCGGCGTGGGCACCCACAACTACACCTTCATCTGGGCCATGGGCGGCGACAACCAGGATTTCGACGACATGGACGCCGTGCCGCTGGCGACCATGCGCTGACGGGAGACACCGACATGCCCCATCCCTTCGACCTCTCCGGCAAGGTGGCGCTGGTCACCGGCGCCAACACCGGCATCGGCCAGGCCATCGCCGTCGCGCTCGCCACGGCCGGCGCCGACATCGCCGCCGTCGACATCGCCCCGCTCGACGAGACCCGGGAGCGGGTGACCGCCGCCGGCCGCCGCTTCCACGCCATGAAGGCCGACCTCACCTCGATCGCCCCGGTCCAGGGGCTAGTCGACGAGACGCTGGCCAACTTCGCCCAGCTCGACATCCTGGTGAACAACGCCGGCCTGATCCGCCGCGCTGACGCCGTCGACTTCACCGAGGCCGACTGGGACCTGGTGATGAACATCAACGTCAAGACGCTGTTCTTCCTGTGCCAGGCCTTCGGCCGCTACGCCATCGGCCAGGGCCGCAAGGGCAAGATCATCAACATCGCCTCGATGCTGTCCTTCCAGGGCGGCATCCGCGTCCCCTCCTACACCGCCTCCAAGAGCGGCGTCGCCGGCATCACCAAGCTGCTGGCCTGCGAATGGGCGGGCAAGGGCATCAACGTCAACGCCCTCGCCCCGGGCTACGTCGCCACCAACAACACCGCGGCACTGCGCGCCGACGAGCAGCGCAGCGCCGAGATCCTCGGCCGCATCCCGGCCGGACGCTGGAGCGAGCCGGCCGACCTCGGCGGTCCCGCCGTGTTCCTGGCCTCCGCGGCGTCCGACTACGTCCACGGCACCATCCTTCCCGTCGACGGCGGCTGGCTGGCGCGCTGACGCCGCCGGCCGCCCCGGCACGGTCTCTCCCCCGGCCGACGGGCCGGACACTCGACGGCGCCGGACACCCCCCGGGGACGTCCGGCGCCGCCTCCTTCCCACGCCTCCCCCCACGTCCCCCTTCCGACCGGAGCCGCTTCGCCATGAGCACAGGCATCCCCATCCGCCGTCACCGGCAGACCAAGATCGTCGCGACGCTGGGCCCCGCGTCGTCCACGCCGGCGATGGTCCGGACGCTGCTCGAGACGGGCGTCGACGTCTTCCGCCTGAACTTCAGCCACGGCAGCCACGACGACCACGGCGCGCGGGTGCGCGCCATCCGCGCCGCCGAGCGCGACACCGGCCGGCCGGTCGCCATCATGGCCGACCTGCAGGGACCGAAGCTGCGGCTCGGCCGCTTCGCCGCCGGCGCGGTCGCCCTGGTTCCCGGGCAGCGCCTGCGCCTCGACCTGTCGCCGGAGCCCGGCGACGCGACGCGCGTCGGCATGCCCCACCCCGAGATCTTCGCCGCCCTGAAGCCGGACGCCGAACTGCTGCTCGACGACGGCCGGGTGCGCCTGCGCGTCGCCGACTGCGGCCCCGACTTCGCCGACACCGTGGTGGTCACCGGCACCGCGCTGTCCGACCGCAAGGGCGTCAACGTGCCCGGCGTCGTTCTGCCGCTGTCGGCCCTGACCGCCAAGGACCGCGCCGACCTCGCCTTCGCGCTCGACCAGGGGGTCGACTGGGTGGCACTGTCCTTCGTGCAGCGCCCCGAGGACGTGGCGGAAGCCCGCCGCCTCATCGGCGGCCGTGCCGCCCTGCTCTCGAAGCTGGAGAAGCCGCAGGCGATCGACCATCTGGAGCGCATCGTCGAGATGTCGGACGGCGTCATGGTGGCGCGCGGCGATCTCGGCGTCGAGCTGCCGCCGGAGGACGTGCCCGCCATCCAGAAGCGCATCGTCCGCCAGGCGCGCGAGGCCGGGAAGCCGGTGATCGTCGCCACCCAGATGCTGGAGTCCATGGTCGCCGCCCCCGCCCCGACCCGCGCCGAGGCCTCCGACGTGGCGACCGCCGTCTACGACGGGGCGGACGCCGTCATGCTGTCGGCCGAAACCGCGTCGGGCGCCTATCCGGTCGAGGCGGTGTCGATCATGGACCGCATCGCCCGGCGGGTGGAATGCGATCCGCTCTACCGCACCGTCATGGACGCGCAGCACCCGGACCCGCAGGAGACCTCGTCCGACGCCATCACCGCGGCGGCCAGCCAAGTGGCCCACACGGTCCACGCCGCGGCGATCGTCACCTACACGACCTCGGGCTCGACGACGCTGCGCGCCGCCCGCGAGCGGCCGGAGGTGCCGATCCTCTGCCTGACCGCCAGCGTCGAGACGGCGCGCCGGCTGCAGATGGCCTACGGCGTCCACAGCGTGCACACCGAGGACGTCGGGACCTTCTCGGAGATGGTCCACAAGGCGGTGCGCCTGGCCAGCTCCCATGGGCTGGCCCGCGAGGGGCAGCGGGTGGTCATCACCGCCGGCGTCCCCTTCGGCATGCCGGGCAACACCAACATCCTGCGCATCGCCTGGGTGGAGCGCCCCTCCCAGCCATTGCCGGCGGCCCACGCCGAGGCCGACCTCGTGCCGGCCGGCGACGACTGACGCACCGGCCGGACCCCCGCGCACGGACCCGCCCCCCACCCTTCCCGCCGCGCGGGAACGGGAGGGGGGCGGTCGTCGTGCGTCCGGGAGGAACTGCCGCCCGGCGCCCCGCCGCCGTTCACCGGGCGGCGTTGCGCGACGGCGACACCGCCCGCGCCATCGGGCGGAATCCTCCTTCACCGGCCAATTTCCCCCTTGCGGAAGGAGTAATATATTAGTATTGTAGATTTGTTCTCGCCGTGTTGGCTCCCTCTTGCGGCCGGTACGGCGACGGGCGTTTCCTCCCTAGACTCGGGCCGCCGGACTCCGGCGGCCTTTTTTCTTGCACGCTCCCTGACCGGCGCCATCCCATCGGCGGGCGGCGGGGAGGCGCATGCGCGCCGTCCCGGGCGGGCGCGCGGTCATGCCGGACCATCCCCCGGAGCGGGCGCCCCGTAGCGGATCACGCGGACCCGCTCGAGGGTGACGGTGCCGGTCTCCATCATCCGGTCGAGCACCGGCAGGAAGGCGTTGATCCGGTCCTCGTCGTCGACGATCTCGACGACCAGCGGCAGGTCCAGCGAGAGGTCGAGGATCTTGCTGGTGTGGATGTGGCTGTCGTGGCCGTAGCCGATGACCCCGCGGAGCACGGTGGCCCCCCGCAACCCCAGCTCGCGGGCTTTCAGGACCACCGCCTCGTAGAAGGGCTTGCCATCGCACTTGTCCTGCTCGCTGGTGTGGACACGCAGCAGCACTGCATCGCTGGGTGTCTGCATGGCCTAAGCTCCCTTGAGTTGGTTCAGGCTGGCGGCGGCGACGTGGCCGAGCCAGACCGCGATCATGCACAGGACGACGGACAGGACGACGTTCCATCCCGCCTGAAGCCACTCGCCGTCCTGCATCAGGTTGAGGGTCTGAAGGCTGAAGGAGGAGAAGGTCGTGAAGCCGCCGCAGATGCCGACCATCACGAAGGTGCGGGCCTCCGACGGCACCATCAGGCGGCCGTCCGGACCGGTCAGCGTGGCGGTGAAGCCGATGATGAACGAGCCGACGACGTTCACCACCAGGGTGCCCCACGGGAAGGTCTGCCCGAACGCGGCGGCGACCAGGCCGGAGCACCAGAAGCGGGCGACGCTTCCCATGGCGCCACCCAGGGCGACCCACAGGTAGGTGGTCATGGCGCGCCTCCGGCGGTCCGCCGGGACGCCGCGGGGGTCCTGGCGACGGGTGCGTGCATCGAGGCTGGAGCGTCGTCTACGGGTGCGACCATGCGGATACTCCTGTGGTGACCGGCGGAGCGACGCATGGACGCGGGCGGGGTCCGGGCGGAGTCCCGCTGCGGGCATGCGCAGCAGGAGTCATCAGCCCTCGCGGGCGGTTTCGGGGGACCCCATCCCCATCGCCGGCTAGGTTACACGCATCGGCCGGGGAATCAACGGCCGACGGACCGGCGCCGCCTCCGGCCCACATGCCGCGGGACGGAGCCGGTCCGGGTGGGAGCCCGGCCGGCGGTGAGCGCCGGCCGCTGCCGCCAGGGCAAGATCGCTTTTGGCCGATCCGGACGAAAGCGTGAATCCTGCTCGAAACATCTGAGATTAGGGCGGGATTCACGCTCCAGGGGATTCCACCCGGAGTGATCCTGCTCTAGGGGGCGAGGCCCTCGGGCTCGCTCAAGGCTCTGCAAAGGAAGGCGAGGAATCGGCCGCCCATGGCGCCGTCGATGACCCGGTGGTCGTAGACCAGCGACAGCGGCAGCACGGGCCGGGACACCAGGCGGCCGTCGCCGGCGTCCACGATCTTGCGGCCGGCGCGCGCCACGCCGAGGACCGCCACCTCCGGCGCGTTGATGGTCGGGGTGAAGCCGTTGCCGCCGAGGGGACCGAGATTCGACACCGAGAAGCAGCCGCCTTCGGCGTCGCTGAAGGCCAGCGTCCCGGCGCGCGCCTTCTCGGCCAGTTCGGCGATCCCTGCGGCGATCTCGAAGACGTCCTTGCGGTCGACGTCCTTCAGGACGGGCGCCAGCAGCCCCACCGGCGTGTCGACGGCGAACGTGATGTGGCAGTACTTCTTGAGGACGAGATTGTTCCCCGTCGCGTCGAGCGACGCGTTGAAGTCGGGAAACTCCCGCAGGGCCAGCGCGCAGGCCTTGACGACGAACGGCAGGACGGTGAGCTTCAGCCCCCGCTCCTCGGCCTGCGGCCGGAGGCGCTGGCGCAGCGCCTCCAGGGCCGTGCTGTCGACGTCGTCGAACTGCGCGACCTGCGGCACGTTCACCCAGGCGGCGTGCAGCCGTCTGCCGATGATCTTCCGGACGTTGCTGAGCGGCCGGACCTCGACCGGCCCGAACAGGGCGTAGTCGTAGGTCTCCACCGTTGGCAGACCGGCACGCGTGTCGGATGGTGAAGCCATGGTCCGTGTCCTTCTCCGAAAGCCGCCGATGCCGCGGCGACGCGGGCGCCCGTGGGTCAGCCGGCGAACAGGTCGTCCCCGCTCTTGCCGCCCAGGCCGGGATGGCCGTCGAAGCGGACCACGCCGACCGCGGCGCGGCCGGCGACCGCCCGGGCGATCCGCGCCACCCCGGCGTTGCCGAAGCCGCCGCAGAGCTCGAACGCCTGCACGCCCTCGTCGAGGAGCGCGTGCACCGCGGCTTCGGCCTGGCGGTAGTCGGCGACGCCGACGGTGACGACCTCGACCTCGGGCGTCCGCACCGTCCCCCGGTGGACGGCGGGGTCGGCGCCCGGGGCGAGGAAGAGGAAGGCCGCTCTCAGAGTCATGATCGCCTCCTGCGATGATGCTGCACGACCGCGATCACGCCTGCTCCTCCGGCCGGAAGGCGGCGACGAAGGCGTCGATGGCGGTGTCGGGAACCTCCGCCGGCGCGATGACGCCGATCAGCGCGCCCACCGGCAGGGTCGCACCGCGTTCCGCCACCTGCCGCCGCAGGATGCCGGACGCCGGCGCGTCGTGGACCGCGGTGATCTTCGACGTCTCGACGTCGACGATCGGCTGACCTTCCGCGACCGCGCCGCCCGGCGCGACGTGCCAGGCGGCGACCGCCCCTTCACGCATGGTCAAGCCCAGCTTGGGCATGGTGAGGGCGTGGATGGTCGCGGGCATCAGCCGTACCTCACCGTCTCGCGGACGGCCGCCTGGATCTTGGCGGCGTCGGGAACGTAGAGGTCCTCCAACTCGGGGGCGAAGGGCACCGGCGTGTGCGGCGGCGTCACCATCCGCACCGGCGCCTTCAGCGACGCGAAGGCGTTCTGCGCCGCGAGGGCGGCGATGTCGCTCGCCATGCCGCAGCGCGGGCCGGCTTCGTCGACGACGATCAGCCGCCCGGTCCTCTCAACGCTGCCCAGGATCGCGCCGGTGTCGAGCGGCGAGGTCGTGCGCGGATCGAGGACGGTGCACTCGATCCCCTCGCGGTGCAGGGCCTCGGCGGCCCGGCTTGCGAACTGGACCATGCGGCCGATCGCCACGACGGTCGCGTCGGCGCCCTCCCGCACCGTCCGGGCCGTGCCGAAGGGGATGGCGTAGGGCTCGTCCGGCACCTCCTCGACGTCGTCGTACATCGCCTTGTGCTCGAAGAAGATCACCGGATCGTCGTCGCGGATCGACTGGATCATCAGTCCCTTCGCCTCGTACGGGGAGGACGGGACGACGACCTTCAGGCCGGGGATGTGGGTGAAGATCGGGTAGAGGCACTGGCTGTGCTGACTGGCGGCGCGCGCGCCGGCGCCGAACAGCGTGCGGATCACCACCGGAGTGGTCGCCTTGCCGCCGAACATGTAGCGGAACTTCGCCATCTGATTGATGATCTGGTCGCCGCACACGCCGAAGAAGTCGACGAACATCAGCTGGGCGATCGGCCGCAGCCCGTTCACCGCGGCGCCGGCGGCGGCGCCGATGAAGGCGCTTTCGCTGATCGGCGTGTCGAAGACGCGCTCGCGCCCGAACCGCTTCAGCAGCCCCTTGCTGGCGCCCAGCACGTCGCCCCACGCGTCCTGCTCGCCCTTGGCCCCCATGCCGCCGGCGATGTCCTCGCCCAGCACGATCACCGTGGGGTCGCGCTCCATCTCCTGCCGCATGGCCTCGTTGAGCGCCTGACGGAACGATTTCCTGCTCATCTTCCCCTCCCTCAGTAGGCCTTGTAGACGTCGCGGAGGAGATCGTCGGCCGGCGGCGGCGGCGCTTTCCGCGCCTCGGCCACACAGGTGTCGATCAGCCCGTCCACCTCGGCGTCCACGGCGTCGAGCGCGCCGTTCTCGACGAGCCCGGCACCGGTCACCCGGGCGCGGAAGATCTTCAGGCAGTCGAGGAGGGCGCGTTCCTCGGCCACCTCGCCGGGCGGCCGGTAGGTCATGGCGTCGCCCTCGAAATGGCCGTAGTAGCGGGTGAACTCGATGTGCAGGAAGCGCGGGCCGCCGCCGGACCGCAGGTGCCCCACGGCCTCCGCGGCGGCGCGGTAGACGGCGAAGAAGTCGTGGCCGTCGACGCGCGAGCCGGGAATACCGAAGCCTTCGGCGCGGCGCACCGGGTCGTGGCCGGCGATCGACCAGGAGCTGGCCGTCGACTCGGCGTACCCGTTGTCTTCCAGCACGAAGAACACGGGCAGCTTGTAGACGGCGGCGAAGTTCATGGACTCGAGGGTCGTTCCCTGGTTGAAGGCGCCGTCGCCGAAGAAGGCCACGGCGACGCCGCCGGTCTTCCGCACCACGGCGGAGAGCGCCGACCCGCACACCAGCGGCGGACCGCCGCCGACGATGCCGTTCGCGCCGAGCATGCCCCTGCTCACGTCGGCGATGTGCATCGAGCCGCCCTTGCCCTTGCACAGGCCCCCCTGGCGGCCGAAGATCTCCTTCATCATTCCGCCGACGTCGCACCCCTTGGCGATGGCGTGGCCGTGGCCGCGGTGGGTGCTGGCGATCTGGTCCCGCTCGTCGAGCTGCATGCACACCCCCACCGCCGACGCCTCCTCGCCGGCGTAGAGGTGGACGAAGCCGGGGATCTGTCCGGTGGCAAACTCCTTGTGGACGCGCTCCTCGAAGGCGCGGATGGTCCGCATGGTGCGGTATGCCGCCAGAATGTCATCGCGACTCAGTTTCATCGGCGTCACTCCCAAGGTCGGCCGCTCCCTTGGCCAGGATGCGGCATGGCGGCCGGGAAGGCCCGAGGCCCGCCGCGCCGAACCCCGGTCGATGGTCCAGGATCCGGCGGCGGCCCCCGTCGTGCTTTCTCGGCGGCCGTTCGCCGACCGGATCGGTTCACCCGCCGGCCGGCGACCGCGCCGCGGCGCGGACCGATTGCATGCATGCAGGATGCGGCGGCAACCTCCGGTGGGGCCTTAACCCAGATTAAGGTTCCCGGTTCGCCGCCCCTTCCCCTGCCGCCCTGCCGCCGCTATCGTCGCAGCGGCACGACCTTCGGATGGACCCGATGACAGACCCCGCGGCGGCGACCGGACCGGACTCCATGGTGACGCCCGCCGACATCGCCGCGGCGGCCCGCCGCTTGGCCGGCCACGCCGTGCGCACGCCGCTGCTGGCGGTGCCCGATCTCGACGCCCGGACCGGCGGGCGCGTCTTCCTCAAGGCCGAACCCCTGCAGCGCACCGGGTCGTTCAAGTTCCGCGGCGCCTTCAACCGCATCGCGCAGATCGACCCGGCCGCCGCGCCGGGCGGGGTGGTCGCCTTCTCGTCGGGCAACCACGGGCAGGCGGTGGCCGTCGCGGCGCGGCGGTTCGGCCTGCCGGCGACGGTCGTCATGCCGTCCGACGCGCCGGCCATCAAGATCGAGCTGACCAGGGCGCACGGCGCGCGGGTGGTGCTCTACGACCGCCACGGCGAGGACCGCGCGGCGATCGCCGGAGCCATCGTGCGCGACACCGGCGCCGTGCTCGTGCCGCCCTTCGACGACCCGCACGTCATCGCCGGCCAGGGCACCGTCGGTCTGGAGATCGTCGAGGATCTCGCAGCCCTCGGCCTGGCGCCGGACGTCGTGCTGTCCTGTTGCGGCGGCGGCGGGCTGACCGCCGGCACGGCGACCGCGGTCAAGGCCGCCGTGCCGGCGGCGGCGGTCTACGCCGTCGAGCCCGAGGGGTTCGACGACACCGCCCGCTCCCTCGCCTGCGGCGAGCGCCAGCGCAACGCCGCCGGGGCGGCGACGATCTGCGACGCCATCGTCACGCCGACGCCGGGCGACCTGACGTTCCCCATCAACCGCCGCCTGCTGGCGGGCGGCCTGAGCGTCAGCGACGACGCGGTGCGGGCGGCCATCGTCTACGCCGTGCGGCACCTCAAGCTGGTCGTCGAGCCGGGCGGCGCCGTCTCCCTGGCCGCCGTGCTGGCCGGCAAGCTCGACCTCGCCGGCAAGACCGTCGCGGTGATCCTGTCCGGCGGCAACATCGACGCCTCCCTGCTGGCGGCGATCCTGGCCGCCGCCTGACCGCAGCGCCCGCTCCGGCCCGTTCCGCGGTGCGGCATTTTGTCGATTCCCCCAATCGGCCTCCGGTCTTTGTTGCATCGCAACTAATATATTAGTATGTAATTCTTAGTCACCGGCGCCTGAGACGAAGCCCAGCCGCAGCGGCGCACGCAGCGCCGCCACCCGCCGGCCACCGGATGACCAAGCCTTTTTCAAGCGGAGTGTTCCGTTATGCCTGCCAGTGAAGGACCCAAGGTCCGCGGTGCCGGAGCCCCGATCGAGAACGTCCCGTTCGACGAGATCCGGATCGGCCAATCGGCGAGCCTGTCGCGCCGCCTCACCCCCACCGAGGTCGAGCTGTTCGCCGCCGTGTCCGGCAACATCGACCCCGCCCATCTCGATGCCAAGTTCGCGGCCGACGGCCGGTTCCAGAAGGTCATCGGCCACGGCATGTGGTCGGGGGCGCTGATCTCCGGCGTGCTCGGCACCAAGCTGCCGGGCGCCGGCACCATCTACGCCGGGCAGGACCTGCGCTTCCGCCGGCCGGTGACGCTCGGCGACGAGGTCACCGCGACCGTCACGGTGACGGAGAAGCGGCCGGAGAAGTCCCTGGTCGTCTTCGACTGCGTCTGCGTCAACCAGAACGGCGAGGTGGTCACCACCGGCACCGCCACCGTCATCGCGCCGACCCGCAAGGTGAGCCTGCCGGCCCACGAGCTGCCGCAGATCCAGATGATCCGCCACGACCAGCACGACGCGCTGCTGGCCCGCTGCGACGCCCTGCCGCCGGTGACCACCGCCGTCGCCCATCCCTGCGACGAGAGCGCCCTGCGCGGCGCCGTCGAGGCGGCCGAGGCCGGCCTGATCGCCCCCGTCCTGGTGGGTCCGGAGGCGAAGATCCGCGCCGTGGCCGAGGCCCACGGCCTCGACCTGACGCCGTACCGCATCGTCGACGTCCCGCATTCCCACGCCGCCGCCGAGACCGCGGTGGCGCTGGCCCGGTCCGGCGAGGCCGAGGCGGTGATGAAGGGATCGCTGCACACCGACGAGCTGATGGCCCAGGTGGTCAAGAAGGACACCGGCCTGCGCACCGCGCGCCGCATCAGCCACGTCTTCGTGATGAACGTCCCGACCTATCCGCGGGCCCTGCTGATCACCGACGCGGCGATCAACATCCAGCCGACGCTGGAGGACAAGGTCCACATCGTCCAGAACGCCATCGACCTCGCCAAGGTGCTGGGCGTCGACGTGCCGAAGGTGGCCATCCTGTCGGCGGTCGAGACCTTGAACCCGAAGATCGAGACGACCCTGCAGGCGGCGGCGCTCTGCAAGATGGCCGACCGCGGCCAGATCCGGGGCGGCGTGCTCGACGGCCCGCTCGCCTTCGACAACGCCATCTCCGCGGAGGCCGCGCGCACCAAGGGGATCACCTCGCCGGTCGCCGGCCAGCCCGACATCCTGCTGGTGCCCAACCTGGAGGCCGGCAACATGCTGGCCAAGCAGCTCTCGTTCCTCGCCAACGCGGACGCCGCCGGCATCGTCCTGGGCGCCAAGGTCCCGGTGATCCTGACCAGCCGCGCCGACACGGTCCGCGCCCGCCTGGCGTCGTGCGCCGTCGCCTCGCTGATCGCCGCCGCCCGCCGGGCGCCCGCCCTCACCCTCGCCGCCGAATGAGGGAAGCCGCCATGTCCCAACGCAACGCCTATCTCGTCATCAACGCCGGCTCGTCCAGCCTGAAGTTCTGCGTCTTCCGCGACCAGGGCGAGGATGGCCCGGCGCCGGCGGTCTCCGGACAGATCTCCGGCATCGGCACCGCCCCCCGGTTCGAGGCCAAGGACGCCGCCCGGCGGGTGCTCGCCGACGAGGCCCTGAGCGGGCCGTCCGCCGCCGACCGCACCGGCCTGCTGACCTTCCTGCTGGACTGGCTGGCCGCCAACCTGCGCGACGCCACCCTGGTGGCGGCCGGCCACCGCGTGGTGCACGGCGGCACCCGGTTCGCCGCCCCGGTGCGCATCACCGCGGAGGTGATGGAGGCGCTGGAGCGGCTGGTGCCGCTGGCGCCGCTGCACCAGCCCCACAACCTGGCCGCCATCCGGGCGCTCGCCGGGGCCTTTCCCGACCTGCCGCAGGTGGCCTGCTTCGACACCGCCTTCCATCAGGACCGGCCATGGCAGGCGCAGGCCTTCGCCCTGCCGCGGGCGCTGACCGACGAGGGCATCCGCCGCTACGGCTTCCATGGCCTGTCCTACGAGTACATCGCCCGCCGCCTGCCGCAGATCGACCCGGCCCTGGCCGCCGGCCGCGTCGTCGTCTGCCATCTCGGCAGCGGGTCCAGCCTGTGCGCCCTCAGGGCCGGGCGCAGCGTCGACACCACCATGGGGTTCACGGCGCTCGACGGCGTGCCCATGGGCACCCGCCCCGGCGCCATCGATCCCGGCGTGCTGATCTACCTCATGCGCGAGAAGGGGATGGACGCCGACGCCCTGGAGACGCTGCTGTACAAGCAGTCGGGCCTGCTCGGCGTGTCCGGGGTGTCGAACGACATGCGCGACCTCCTCGACTCCGACGATCCCCACGCCGCGGAGGCGGTGGAGCTGTTCTGCTTCCGCGTCGCCAAGGAGGTGGCCGCGCTGGCGGCGTCGCTGGGCGGCCTGGACGGGCTGGTGTTCACCGCCGGCGTCGGCGAGAACTCCGCGCCGATCCGGGCGCGGCTGGGCGAACGGCTGGGCTGGCTGGGCGTCGACCTGGACCAGGCGGCCAACCGGGCGCGCGCCTCGCGGATCTCCACGGCGGCCAGCCGCATCCCGGTGTACGTCATCCCCACCGACGAGGAGCGGATGATCGCGATGCACACCCTCGCCGTCCTCGCCGGCACCGCCCCCGTCGCGGCGGCGGCGTGACGCCGCCCCGGGGCACGGAGACCGCCATGATCGACCGCGACGAACGCACCCTGGCCCGCCGGCGTCTGCTCGACGAAGGACACCGTCTCGGCCTGCCTGCGGACTGGCTGCGCCACCTGCCGCGGGCGTTGTCGCTGCCGGGCAACTGCCCGGCGGCGGCGCGCGGCATGGACACCTTTCTCACCTGGAAGCGGCAGGAGATGCTGGCCCGCCAGGGCCGTCTCGACGAGCTGGCGCCCGGCCTCGTGGTCCGGGCGTTGGAGGAGGCCGCCGCCGCCGACGGACCGCGGCGCCTGCGCGAGGCCGCGGAATGGCTGATGTTCGCGCTGGTCTGGCCGCGCCGCGGCGCCAGCCTGCTGGCCCAGCAGGCCACCGCGCTCGCCGATCTGCGCCACTGCCTCGCGCAGTCGCCGTCGATGCACCTGTTCGCCGATCTTCCCGACCTCTGGCGCAGCGCCCGCGACGCGGCCCTGCGCCTCGACGACCGCCTCGACCTGCCGAGCGCCTGTCCCTGGCCGTCGCTCGCCGCCCTGATGGAGGCCGCCGAGGTCCCCGCGTCGCCACGGGCGTCCGCCGCCTGAGCGCCGCGGACGCCGCCCGCAACCGGCAAGGAGGCCGGTTCCCATGGCAACCCTCAACCCCGTTCTCTACGCCCTCACGGCCGTCTTCTTCATCCTCGCCCTCAGGGACGCGCCGAAGCGCGCCACGGCGCGCCGCGGCTCCGTCTGGTTCCTGACCGCGCTCTCCCTCTTCGTCGGCATGGTCACGGCGAACGTCTTCCAGCCGTCGGCCGCCATGCTGCTCGCCCAGATCGTCACCTCGCTGTCGGTGGCCCTGATCGGCTTCTTCGCCCTCGACCACCGCCTGCGGCGGTCGGACACGCGGTCCTTCGGGGATGACTGACGTCGAGGCCGGCCCATCCGCTGCCGCCGCGCCGCCGGCGGCGCTCGCCGACGACGCGCGCTCCGGCATCCTGTCGATGCTGGCGGCGGTGGCGCTGATGGCCGTCATGAACGCGGTGTCCAAGCTCCTCGCCGACGGCTACTCGCTGGCCGAGATCGCCTTCTTCCGCAATCTCTTCGCCCTGCTGCCGGCGACCGCCATGGTGGCGGCGGCCGGCGGCGCGACGGTGCTGCGGACCGCCCACCCGCTGGGCCATCTCTGGCGCTCGCTGATCGGCCTGACGTCGATGGTCCTGCTGTTCTGGTCGTACCGCCTGCTGCCGCTGGCCGACGCGGTGGCGATCTCCTATTCCGCGCCGCTGTTCCTCACCGCGCTCTCCGTGCCGCTGCTGGGCGAGCGCGTCGGCCCGGTGCGCTGGGGCGCCGTCGCCCTCGGCTTCGCCGGCGTGGCGGTGATCGCCCAGCCGGGCGGCAGCGTGGAGCCGGGCGCCCTGGTGGCGCTCGCCGCGGCGGTCGCCTACGCGCTGGCCCAGATCGCCATGCGCCAGCTCGGCCGGACCGAACGTCCGGTGACCACCGTCTTCCACTTCACCGCCCTGTCGACCGTGCTGTGCGCGCTCGCCCTGCCCTTCGCCTGGACCACGCCGTCGGCGCGCGACCTCGCGCTGATGGCGGTCATGGGCCTGGCCGGCGGCGCCTCCCAGCACTTCATCACCCGCGCCTACGCCCGCGCCCCGGCCGCCCTGGTCAGCCCCTTCGGCTACACCGGGATCGTCTGGGCGGCCCTGTTCGGCTGGCTGCTGTGGGGCGACGCCCCTGCCCCCCACGTGGTCGCCGGAACCGCCATCATCGTCGCCGGCGGCCTCGTCATCCTGATCCGCGAAGCCCGCCGCGCCCCCACGCCGCGCTGATCCCTGCGACACGGTGTCCGGGCCGGAACGGCCCGGCACGGGCCGCTTGCCAACAGAACTGATATACTAGTATTCTTTGACAACCGTGGGAAAGGGGATCATGGCTGTGCGGATAGCGATCGACGAGTCGGGCCGCAGCGGCGCCGGCGCCGTCGACGGCACCACCGTCGCCATGGCCGCCACCCGCTGATCGTCCCAGCCGGAACCGGGCCGCGGCGTTCGGCGGCGGCCCAGAGCCAACCGACCCAGACCCAACCGGCCCAGACCCAACCGCCCTCGCCGGGGAGAAGCATCATGGCTGTACCCACCCGCGCCGTCGCCGCCCTCGGCGAATGCATGATCGAGCTGTTCCGCCGTTCCGACGGCGCGCTCACCATCGGATTCGGCGGCGACACGCTGAACACGGCGGTCTATCTCGCCCGCCTCGGCACCGCGGTCGACTACGTCACGGCGCTCGGCGACGACACCATCAGCGACGGCATGGTCACCGCCTGGGCGGCCGAGGGCGTCGGCACCGACCGCGTGCTGCGCGTGCCGGGGCGCCTGCCCGGCCTGTACCTGATCGAGACCGACGAGGACGGCGAACGCCACTTCCTCTACTGGCGCGACCGCGCGCCGGCGCGCGACCTCTTCGTCCTGCCGCAGTCGCCCGCCCTGCTGGCGGCGTTGGAGGGCTACGACGTGCTGTACCTCTCCGGCATCAGCCTCGCGATCTGGGGCGAGGCCGGCCGCGACGTGCTGTTCCAGCTGCTCGACCGCGTGCGCCGGCGCGGCGGGCGCGTCGTCTTCGACACCAATTGGCGGCCGCGCCTGTGGCCCGACCGGAAGACGGCGCAGCGCGCCTACGACGCCATGCTGGAACGCACCGACATCGCCCTGCCCGGAGTCGCCGACCTGCGCGACCTCTACGGCGACGACGGGGTCGAGGCGATCGTCGACCGCGTGCGCGCGGCCGGCGTCGCCGAGATGGTCGTCAAGCTGGCGACGCCCGGCTGCCGGGTGATCGCCGAGGGCGAGGACGCGCTGGTTCCGGCGACGCCGGTCGCCACGGTGGTCGACACCACGGCGGCCGGCGACAGCTTCAGCGCCGGCTACTTGGCGGCGCGCCTCGCCGGCGCCACGGCCGAGGCCGCCGCACGCTCCGGCCACCGCCTGGCGGCGCAGGTGATCCAGCACCGCGGCGCCATCATCCCCCGCGAGGCCATGGCCGCCGCCGCGCCGTGACCCGTTCCCGTCGAGCCGGCCCGCCGCCGGAAAGGAGCAACCGTCATGGCACCCGCCCCCCGCGAGGTCCATCGCGGCAGCACCGCGACCACCGTCTACCGCGCCCTGCGCGAGGACATCGTCTCCCTGCGCCGCAAGCCGGGCGATCCGATCGTCGAGAAGCAACTCGCCGAAACCTTCGGCGTCAGCCGGACACCGGTGCGTGAGGCGGTCCTGAAGCTCGCCGACGAGGGCCTCGTCGAGATCTTCCCGCAGTCGGGCACCTTCGTGTCGCGCATTCCCCTGCCGGCCCTGCCGGAGGCCGGGCTGATCCGCCGTTCGCTGGAGGGCACGGTGGTCCGTCTGGCGGCGGAGCGGGCCTCGCGCAGCCAGATCGCCCAGCTGCGGACGCACCTCGCCAAGCAGCTCGAGGCCGACGCCGCCCACGACCTCGACGGCTTCCACCAGGCCGACGAGGCGTTCCACGCGACCATCGCCGAGATCGCCGGCGCCCCCGGCGTCTGGACGGTGGTCCGCGCGGTCAAGGTCCAGGTCGACCGCTGCCGGCGCCTGACCCTGCCGGTGGCCGGGCACATCGCCAAGGCCATCGCCGAGCACGAGGCCATCGTCGACGCCATCGCCGCGCACGACCCCGAGCGCGCCGCCCGGGCGGTCTCCGACCACCTGGACGGGCTCGAGCTGACCATCGACGACATCCGCCACGCCACCCCGCTCTACTTCTCCCGGACCCTCACCAACCGGGAGTGGAGCACCGCCTGATCCCCATCGCCCCCCACCCGTCCCCCACCGCGAGACCCCCATGCCCGCCACTCCGCCGCCCGCCCTGCCGCGCCTCGAACCCGCCCTGACGGGACCGCGCGTCGTTCCCGTGCTCGTCCTCGACGACCCCGGCGAGGCCGTCGACCTCGCCCACGCCCTGGTCGCCGGCGGCCTGCGCACCCTGGAGGTGACGTTGCGCACCCCGGCCGCCCTCGCCTGCGCCGAGGCCATCGCCGCCGCCGTGCCGGCCGCGCTGGTCGGCCTCGGCACCCTGACGCGTCCCGAGCACTTCGCCCAGGCGCGCGACGCCGGCGCGCGGTTCCTGGTCAGCCCCGGCCTGACCGACCGGCTGGCCGCGGCGGCGCTCGCCACCGGCCTGCCCTACCTGCCCGGCATCGCCACCCTGTCCGAAGCGCTGATCGCCCGCGAGCACGGATTCGTCGAGCAGAAGTTCTTTCCCGCCATGCTCAACGGCGGCGTGCCGGCGCTGCGGGGCATGGTGCCGCTGCTGCCCGACGTCCGCTTCTGCCCCACCGGCGGCATCCGCGCCGAGCACGTCGGCGAGTTCCTCGCCCTCCCCAACGTCTTTGCGCTGGGCGGCACCTGGCTGACGCCGGAGGCCCTGGTGAAGGAACGGCGCTGGGGCGACATCGAGCGGCTGGCCCGTGCCGCCGCCGAAGCCGCCCGCCCCGCCTGACCCGGCGCGACCGGCCAAGTCTCTCCCGCCGCTTCGGCAAATCCTTTGCTGCGCCCGCTCCCTCTTCGTCCAGAGGAGCGGGCGCACTGCTTTTCCGGAACGCTTCCCGGCACCCCGCCAATACTGGGTGCGACATTGTGTCAGGCGGCGCCTTCCGCCTCCGTCGGTCCTTGCCGCCTAACTGATATACTAGTATAACTGTGGCGACGGACAGGAACGGCCACCGACGGGTCCGTCACCGACCTCGACCGCTGGACCGGACGCCCGCATCGCCGGAAGCCGTCCGGCCGAGGCCTGGAGAGGAGCAATCCAATGATCTGGCTCAACACCCGGGGCGCCCGCCGCGGCGACACTGGACACGCACGCCCGAACCGCGCGAACGGACCCCGCCCGGACCACAGCCATCGATGCCTGCGACCGTCCTCCGCCCATGGGCACCGCCGCCGACGACGACCGCGCTGACCGGCGCGTCCCGCCTGCACCGCGCGTGGCCGCCGGAGGCCGCCGAACCGCCCTACGCACCGCATCGCTCCAGCGATCCCAAGGGAACAACGAAGCGCTGGACGGCCCAAGGAGTACCGACATGAACATCAAAGCGCGGATCGACCGCATTCCCGGCGGAATGATGATCGTCCCCCTCTTCCTCGGCGCCTGCCTCAACACCTTCGCCCCCTGGACGGCGGACTTCTTCGGCTCCTTCACCAAGGGGCTGATCACCGGCACCTTGCCGATCCTGTCCGTGTGGTTCTTCTGCATCGGCGCCAGCATCAGCCTGAAGGCGACGCCGCTGGTGCTGCGCAAGAGCGGCGTGCTGGTGTCGGTCAAGGTCTTCACCGCCGCCATGGCCGGCGTGATCGCCTCCTGGTTCATCCCCACCGAAGGCATCACCTCGGGCTTCTTCACCGGCCTGTCGGTGCTCGCCATCATCGCCGCCATGAACGACACCAACGGCGGCATGTACATGGCGCTGATGCAGCAGTACGGCACCAAGGAGGAATCCGGCGCCTTCTGCCTGATGTGCCTGGAATCGGGTCCCTTCATGACGATGGTCACGCTGGGCCTGGCGGGTCTCGCCAGCTTCCCCTGGCAGACCATGGTCGGCGCCCTGCTGCCGTTCCTGGCCGGCTTCGCGCTGGGCAACCTCGACAAGGACCTGCGCGCCTTCTTCAGCCAGGGCGTGTCGGTGATGGTGCCCTTCTTCGCCTTCGCGCTCGGCAACGGCCTCAACTTCAGCGTCATCCTGAACACCGGCCTGCTCGGCATCGTGCTCGGCCTGGCGGTGATCCTGGTGACCGGCACCACGCTGGTGCTGGCCGACATCTTCCTGGCCAAGGGCAACGGCACCGCCGGCGTGGGCGCCGCCTCGACGGCCGGCGCCGCGGTGACGGTCCCGCCGATCATCGCCTCGATCGAGCCGTCCTTCGCCTCGGTCGCGCCGGCCGCCACCGCCCTGGTCGCCACCAGCGTCGTCGTCACCGCCCTGCTGACGCCGGTCCTGACGGCTTGGTGGGCCCGGCGCTGGGGCGTCCTGTCGGCGCGCTACCAGGAGACCGAGCGCCGCGCCGCCGAGGCCGCCGTCCTGAAGGTCGCCACCCCGGCGGAATGACCGGACCGGTCCCAGCCACGGCCGCCGCGGCCGGGAGAGGCGCCCCCGCACCGGGCGTCCTCCCCTCCGGGGCGGCCCTTCCCACGAGGTTCTCGCCATGCCCGACACCCTGACCGTCGCCCCGGCCCTGGCCGCCGCCGTCGACGCCCTGCTCACGGCCCGCCGCACCGGCACCCGGCTGGACGCGCTGCCGCGGTCCGCCCGCCCCACCACCAAGGACGAGGCCTACGCCATCCAGAACGCGGTGGCCCGCGAGCTCGGCCCGGTGACCGCCTGGAAGGTGGGAGCCCCCGCCCCCGACGCCGAGCCGAGCTGCGCGCCGATCAACCCGGACACGCTGTTCTTCGAGATCGACGAGCTGCCGGCCGACCGCTTCCACGTCATCGGCATCGAGGCGGAGATCGTCTACCGCCTCGCCCGCGATCTGCCGACCGACGGCCGGATCTGGACGCGTGCCGAGGTCCTCGACGCCGTCGCCTCCGTCCATCCCGCCTTCGAGATCTGCGACACCCGCTTCGCCGAATACGGCGCGCAGGACCCGCTCAGCCACCTCGCCGACCAGGCCAACCATGGCGCCCTGATCGTCGGCCCGGCCGCCGCCGACGGACGGTCGATCGACCCGGTGCGCCAGCCGATCACGCTGGAGATCAACGGCCGCACGGCGGTCGAGGTGATCGGCGGCAACTCCGCCGGCGACCCCGTCAACCTGCTGCTGTGGCTCGCCAACGTGGGATCCCGGCCGTTCGGCGGTCTGCGCGCCGGTGACTGCGTGACAACCGGCTCCTGCACAGGCACGCTCTTCATCCAGCCGGGCAGCCGCGCCGTCGCCCGCTATCCCGGCCTCGGCACCATCGCCCTGGCCGTTCCCTGACCCGCGGCCGCCGCGCCCGCCCCGACGGCGGGCGCGGCGGCACCCCGACCATTGGAAGGCCCCATGGACCGCAAGCGCATCGCCCTGGTCGCCCACGACGCCCGCAAGAGCGACCTCATCGCCTGGATCGGCGCCAATCTGGGACGGCTGGAAGGCCACGCCTTCTGGGCCACCGGCACCACCGGGCGGCAGGTCCGCGACGCCCACCCCGGCCTGGAGGTCACCGCGCTGAAGAGCGGCCCGCTCGGCGGCGACCAGCAGATCGGCGCGATGATCGCCGAGGGACGGATCGACCTTCTGGTGTTCTTCGTCGACCCCATGACGGCGCAGCCCCACGACGTCGACGTCAAGGCGCTGACCCGGCTGGCCACCCTCTACAACATCCCGATGGCGTGCAACCAGGCGACCGCCGACATGATCGTCGCCTCGCCGCTGTTCAGCGACGGCTACGCGCCGCGGCCCGCCGACTTCGGCGGCTACGAGTCCCGTCCCTTGTGAGGGCGGTCACCGGCCGACGTGGAGCAGGGCGGTCGCGATCACCAGCCCCATGAGCGCGGCGCCGACCGCCGCCGCCGCCGCGAACGCGGCCGGCGGCACGACGCGCTCGCGCAGCGCGGCCCCCGCCACCACCGCCGAGACCGGACCATAGAGCAGGACCGCGGTCGCCAGGCCCGGGGAATAGCGCCCGTACAGCATCGTGGTCACCGCGTGGAAGACGGCGTTCCAGAACAGGTGGCCGCTCGCCCAGGACAGGAGGACGAAGGCCGACACCCGTGACGGGCGCGCCCAGGCCCAGGCCGTCAGGCCGAGCAGGACCGCCATGAACACGGCGTTGTTCTGCAGGAAGGCCGGCACCGTCATCGGGCTGCCGAGCGTCGTCGTCGCCCAGTCCGGGAAACCCGCCGCGTACTCCTCGGCGAGGTGCGGCACGAACGCCGCCGGCATCAGCCACACCGCGGTCCGGAAACGGGGACGGCCGGTCGGGAAGGCGGCGGCGGGCACCGGTCACGCCACGAAATATTCGGGCGTCTGCCGTTGGGCGTCGTTGATGCCGAGCTGCAGGTCGTCGAGGTGGTGCGTGATCTCCCGCGCGGCGCGGTCCGGGTCGCCGGCGGCGATGGCGTCCAGGATCGCCTCGTGCTCGGCGATGGCCTTCTGCACGCGCCCGACCACCGGCAGGGTCAGGTGGCGGTAGCGGTCGACGTGGATCTTGACCTGCTGGGTCACCGTCCAGAAGCCGGGATAGCCCGCCGTCTCCGCCAGCAGCGCGTGGAACGCCTCGTCGGCGTCGTGGAAGCCGTCGAGGTCGCCGGCCGCCTCCTTCTCGTGCTGCAGTTCCAGATTGGCGCGCAGCGCCGCGACCTGGCTGCGGCTCGCCCGCTCGGCCGCGTAGCGCACCGTCGCCTCCTCCAGCACCCGGCGGATGGCGATCGCTTCGGGCAGGCCGGCGAGCGGGATGCGGGCGACGAAGGTGCCGGACTGCGGAAAGATCTCGATGAGGCCCTCGTCGGCGAGCTTGAGCACCGCCTCGCGCACCGGCGTCCGGCTCACCCCGTACGTCTCGGCGATCTGCTTCTCGACGATCGGCTCCCCCGGCTTGCGGTGGACGGCGATGATGGCGTCCCGCAGATCCCGGTAGATCGTCGCCGCCGCCGACGTCCCACGCTGCACGGGGCGCCCGACCGCCTTGGCGGGACCGCGGCGCCGTGTCTGGAGTTCGGTCGAGGCATCCCGTTGCGTGTTCGGATCCATCATTTCCCGCGTTCCGTCGGGCCGTCGTTCCACGGCATCTAATATACGACGTCGCGGACTGTGATGGAAAGGACTTGTCCGGGATCGGCGACGACCAGCGCGGCGGCGGCGATGCCGCGGTCCAGCAGGCGCGAGTTCAGGGTCGGCGCCGGCCGGCCGTTGACATTGCGGAGCGGCGCCCCGAACCTGCGACCTTTCTTCGCCGCCGGTGAAGCATGGACCATCTCGACCCGAGCCTCCTGCGCACCTTCCTGGCCTTCGTCGACAGCGGCTCGCTGAGCCGGGCGTCGGCCGTCGTCGGGCGGTCGCCGTCGGCGGTCACCGCGCAGATGCAGCGCCTGGAGGAGGCCGTCGGCGAGCCGCTGGTGCTGCCGTCGGGCCGCGGCCGCACCCTGACCCCGGCGGGGCAGGAGCTGGCCGGCCACGCCCGGCGGATTCTCGCCGCCCACCGCGCCGCCCTGCTGAGCCTGAAGGGAAGCCGCGCCGAGGGACGGCTGGCGATCGCCACCACCCAGGACTTCGCCGAGCACGGGCTGGCCCCCCTGCTCCGCCTGTTCGCCGCGACCCATCCGCGGGTGCGGCTGAACCTGCGGGTCGGCCGGTCGGCCGAGCTGGGGCGGGCGTTCGCGGCCGGGGAGAGCGACGTGCTGGTGGCGATGCGCGCGGCGCCCGGCGCCGACGAGGTCGCGGTCGTCCGCGAGCCGATGGTCTGGCTGGCGGGCGGCGACGGTCCGGCGGCACCGGACGACGAGGTGCCGCTCGCCCTGCTCGATCCGCCCTGCGGCTTCCGCGACGCGGCGCTGTCGGCCCTCGACCGCGCCGGGCGCCGCTACCGCATCGTCGCCACCAGCCAGAGCCTGTCGGGGCTGCGCACCGCCGTGGCGGCGGGGCTGGCGGTCACCGTGCGCACGCCGCGCTGGAGCCGCGACGGCGTCGGGCCGGCGCCGCCGGCCCTCGGCCTGCCGGAGCTGGAGGACGCCGCCTTCGCCATCCGGGTGCGCCCCGACGCCGTGCCGATGGCGCACGACCTGGGCCGGCTCCTGGCGGAGGGGCTGGCGGTCGATCTCGATCCGTGAGGCGGGCGCGATCCGTGAGGCGGGTCGGGCGCCGGCGCTACAGCACCCGCGCGCCGGGGCGCGCGGCGGCCGTCGCCGCGGAGCCGGGGCCACGCCGAAGGCGTCGATGAAGGACGCCGCCATGGCTGGTGCTTCCGGATGGGGGTTGGGCGGAAGGATGTCTGAACCGCGGCGTTGCCCCCGGTCTACACACTCCGCCGGGGGAGGGTCAGACCGGATCGCCCTTCAGGAGATGTGCGAATCCGCCGGCCCGGAGTGGGAGAGGGCGGCAACGGCCGGTCACCGGCCGTCCGGCGCGAGGTGGCGGTGCAGGAAGTCCCAGCCGGCGCCGGCGGCGCTCCGCAGGTCGTTCACGGTGGTGAAGTGCCGCGCCCCGGGCAGCTCCTGCAGCCGGTTTCCGGGCGACGCCGGCAGGCGGGCGTGGAATTCCGCCGACTGCCGGCGGAACTCGTCGGACTCGTCGCCGCCGACCACCACCATGGTGGGCGGCACGACGCCGGTCAGCCGGCCGGTCACGCTGGCCGCGGCGACCTCCGCCGCGCTCAGGCCGAGCGCCGCGTTGCGGCTCGACCGGGCGACCGGCTCCAGGTCGTACATGCCGCTCACCAGATAGGCGCAGGCCGGCGGCCGCGGACCGCCGGCCAGCCCGGTCGCCAGCGCCAGCGCGGCGAGGTGCGCCCCCGAGGAATGCCCGGCGAGCGCGATCCGCTCGGGCCGCACGCCGAAGCGTCCGGCGTGCGCCTGCAGGTGGCGGAAGGCGCGGGTGACGGCGGCGGCGATCGCCGGCAGGCGGGTGTCCGGCATCTTCGGCAGGTTGACGGCGACGAAGGCGACTCCCTGCCCGGTCACGCAGTCGGCCCAGAAGCTGGTCTCCGCCGTCGTGTTGAACCGCCACTGGCCGCCGTGCACGAAGAGCAGCGCCGGCGCCGGGCCCGCTCCCGGCGGCGCGAACACGTCATAGGTCTCCAGCGCCGCGGCGCCGTAGGGGACGTCGGCCGCGAAGGGCAGCGCGCCGCGGTTGCGCCGGCTCTGCGCGCGCAGGGCGGCGAGATCGGCGTCCGCCTGCGGCGTGCCGGTGTTGGTGTACTGGGCGTCCAGTTCGGCCTGGCTGTAGCGCTCGTGATACGCCGGGGCGGTCATTGCTCTCTTGCCATAATACATTGCCCGTGACACATCGGAAGCGATGAGACATCGGGCGACCGTAACGCGCCCGCCTGCGGGGGAACAAGCACCATGACCAGCGTCGAGGCGACCGCCCTCGCCATGCCGCTCGACCGCGACGGCGGCAAGCCGGTCTTCGCGCAGATCCGCGACCGTCTGGTCGGGATGATCGGTTCCGGCGCGCTCGCCGACGGCGCCCGGCTGCCGCCGATCCGGACGCTGGCCGAGGCCCTGGGCGTCAACGCCATGACGGTCGCCAAGGCCTACCGCGAGCTGGCGCAGGGCGGCTTCACCGAGGCCCGCGCCGGCGGCGGCACCTACGTGCGTGCGCCGGCGCCGCCGGGGCGGCCCGCGCCGGCCGGTGCCGGCGTCGCGGCGGGCGAGGCCGGCGAGGCCGAGCCGGTGCCGCTGACCGCCCGCCTCTTCGAGCTGGCCCGGGCGCCCGGCGTCATCGGCTTCACCGGCAACTACCCCGGCGCCGAGGAGAGCCGGGTCGAGCTGTTCCGGCGGCGGATCGCGGCGCTGGCGGCCGGCCCCGCGGCCGACCGCTTCTTCCGCTACGACCCGCCGAACGGCCGCCAGTGCCTGCGCGAGGCCACGGCCTCCTTCCTGGCCGACCAGGGAATCGCGGCGCGGCCCGGCGAGATCATGGTGACGTCGGGCGGCCAGCAGGCGATCGACCTGGCGGTCCGCGCCCTGGTCCGTCCGGGCGACCTGGTGGTCGTCGAGCGGCCGACCTATCACGGTGCCCTCGCCGCCCTGCGCGAGGCCGGCGCCCGGCTCGCCGAGGTGCCGCTCACCGAGGACGGCCCCGACCTCGACCGGCTGGACGCGCTGCTGGCCGGCGAGCGGCCGCGCCTCGTCTATCTCAACCCGACCTTCCAGAACCCCACCGGCACCACCATCGGCCTGACGGCGCGCCAAGCCATCCTCGACCGGCTGCGCGCCCGCGGCGTGCCGCTGCTGGAGGACGACCACTGCCCGGAGCTGCGCTTCCGCGGCGCCCCCGTCCCCGCCTTCCGGGCGCTGGCCGGGGCCGAGGAGACGGTGTTCTACGCCCGCGGATTCGGCAAGGCGATGCTGCCGGGTGTCCGCCTCGGCTTCCTCCTGGCGCCGGCCTGGGCCCACAAGCGGCTGGCCGAGCTGAAGGCGCTCACCGACCTGCAGTCCAACGCCTTCATGCAGGGCGCGCTCGCCGACTGGCTGGGCGGCGACCGCGCCGCCGTGGTCGACCGGCTGGTGCGCGTCTACGGCGCCCGCCAGCAGCGCCTCGTCGACTGCCTGCGCGCCGGGCTGCCGCCGACGGTGCGGATCGTCCAGCCCGACGGCGGGCTCAGCCTGTGGATGGAGCTGCCGGACGGGGCGGCCGTCGGCGAGCTGTACTACCGCGCCGTGAACCGGGGGGTGGCGTTCGCGCCCGGCACCCCGTTCTACGCCGCCGCTCCCGATCCGCGCACCCTGCGCCTCAGCTTCGGCCTGGTGCCCGACGACCGCATCGCCGAGGGGGCCGGCCGGCTGTGCTCGCTGGTGCGCGACCTCGTCGACCCGACCGGGCCGTGGAACGGCTGGGTCGTCTGACGCCGACGCGAATTGTATTAGTATAAATTTCCGATGCACTAGTCTGTTTTGCGCGCACATCGCCCCGCGCGTGGGCAGCCGCCGCCCAAAATGCGGGCGATCCCCCCTTCTGGCCTTGCCGCACCCGCGGCAAACCGCCGCTGCCCAGTTGGCACGACGCTTGCTGATGGATGTATCATCAGACAAACGCTTTGTATCAATGGAGGCGGCGGGCATGGGAGACAGGCGATGAAGGCGGGCGGCGAGGAGCGGCTCGAGGCGCTGGCCCAACGGGTGCGGCGCGACCTGGAGATCCTGGCCTATCCCAACGTCGACTGGGTGCAGCCCGTCACCCATTCCTCGGGGGCGCGCGTGCACGACGTCGCCGTCGTCGGCGGCGGCCAGTCGGGTCTCGGGGTGGCGCTCGGCCTGAAACGCGACGGCGTGACCGACGTGGTGGTGATCGACCGCAACCCGGCCGGCTTCGAAGGGCCCTGGGAGACGTTCGCGCGCATGGACAAGCTGCGCACGCCGCGCTTCCTGGTCGGCCTCGACCAGGGCCTGCCGAACCTCTGCCTGCGCACGTGGTACGAGGCGTGCCACGGCGAAGAGGCGTGGCTGGCGCTCGACCGCCTGCCGCGCCCGGAATGGATGGCCTACCTGCGCTGGTACCGGCAGACCCTCGGCATCGCCGTGCGCAACGAGACGGTGCTGGAGGCGATCGAGCCCGACGGCCCGGTCCTCGCCCTGCGCCTGGGCACGCCGGCGGGGCCGGAGGTCCTGCTGGCGCGCCGGGTGGTGCTCGCCACCGGCTACGACGGCGGCGGCGAATGGCGCGTCCCCGCCGAGATCCGGGCGGCGCTGCCCGACCCGGTGTGCCGCCACTCCAACGGGCCGATCGACTTCGCGCCGATGCGCGGCAAGCGGGTCGGCGTGCTGGGGCACGGCGCCTCGGCCTTCGACGCCGCGCTGGCCGCGCTGCGCCACGGTGCGGCGTCGGTGGACCTGTGCTTCCGCCGCCCCGCCCTGCCCGGCGTCAATCCCCACCGCTGGATCGAGTTCGCCGGCTTCCTCAAGCATTTCCCCGACCTGGACGACGCCGTCCGCTGGAGCGTCAACCACCATTTCGACGCGGTCGACCAGCCGCCGGCGCGCCACAGCTTCGACGCCGCCCACGCCTTCGACGCCTTCCGCGTTCACCCCGGCGCGCCGTGGAGCCGCGTCGCCTGGGTGGACGGCGAGGTCCGGGTCGAGACGCCGGCCGGGCGCTTCGCCTTCGACACGGTGGTGTGCGCCACCGGCTCGGCCATCGACCTCGCCCACCGTCCCGAACTGCGCCCCTTCGCCGGCGCCATCGCCCTCTGGGAGGACCGCTACGTCCCGCCCCCGGAGGAGGCGCACCCGACGCTCGGCCGCTACCCCTACCTCGGGCGCCACTACGAACTGCAGCCGCGCCGCCCGGGCGAGGCCGACTTCCTGCAGCGCATCTACGCCTTCAACTTCGCCGCCATCGTCAGCATGGGGCCCCACTCGACGTCGATCAGCGGCCACAAGTACTCCATCCCCCGCGTCGTCGCCGGGGTGACCCGCAGCCTGTTCCGGGAGCAGTCGGACTGGCTGGTCCCCGCCCTCAGGGCCTACGACGAGGTCGAGCTCGAACTGCCGGTGCGCGACAGCGCGCCGCCGGTGTCGCTGTTCGACGGCACCGACCAATTCACCGCAGCGGAGTGACGCCGTGACCGAACCGACGACCGCCCCCGACGCGACGCGCATCCTCGATCTGCCGCTGGAGCCGATCTCGCGCGCCGCCTTCGCCCCCTTCGGCCACCTGGTGGAGGCCATCGAGGACGGCGTCCTCTACGGCCCGGACGACGCCCGCCTCGACCTCGCGCAGGGCACGCCGCGCTTCTACATCATGCGCCTCGACCCGCGGCCGATGCTGGTGCGCCGCATCACCCGCCACCGCCGCGTCACCCAGTGCCTGGCCAGCGTCGGCGGCCGCCCCTGGGCCATCGCCGTGGCCCCGCCCGACGGCCTCGACGACGCTGCGGCCGAGCCGGCTCCGGAGCGCATCCGCGCCTTCCTGGTGCCCGGCGACGCCGCCGTGGTCCTGCACCGCGGCACCTGGCACGCCGGCCCCTACTTCGACGGGGACTCGCTGTCCTTCTTCAACCTCGAGCTCAGCGACACCAACGAGGTCGACCACCACAACGCGCACCTCGACCGCCGCCACGGGGTGGCGCTGCGGCTGGTGCCGCCCGGCCCGGCCACGGCCTGACCGTCCCGTGCCGGCGACGAACCAACGGAGGCGCCGATGAGCGAACCCATGGTGCACATCTGGAACCTTCACAAGAGCTTCGGGGCCAATCCGGTGCTCAAGGGCGTCGACCTGTCGGTCGCCCGCGGCGAGGTGGTGGTCATCATCGGCCCCTCCGGGTCGGGGAAGAGCACGCTGCTGAGCTGCATCAACTTCCTGGAGCCCTTCGAGAGCGGCACCGTCAAGGTCGACGGCGAGTACGTCGGCTTCGGGCCGGAGCACGGCGGCGTCCGCGCCCGCCTGCCGGAACGCCAGCTCGACCGGCTGCGCACGCGCATCGGCATCGTCTTCCAGCACTTCAACCTGTTCCCGCACATGACGGTGCTGCAGAACCTCATCGAGGCGCCGGTCCACGTGAAGCGCGAGCCGCGCGACACGGCGGTCGCGCGGGCCCGCCTGCTGCTCGGCCGGGTCGGCCTGGCGGCCAAGGAGAACGCCTATCCCGGCGAGCTCTCGGGCGGCCAGCAGCAGCGGGTGGCGATCGCCCGGGCCCTGTGCATGGAGCCCAGGGTGATGCTGTTCGACGAGGTCACCTCGGCCCTCGACCCGGAATTGGTGGGAGAGGTGCTGGAGGTGATGCGCGGCCTCGCCCGCGACGGCATGACGATGATCATCGTCACCCACGAGATGGCCTTCGCCCGCGACGTCGCCGACCGCGTCGTCTTCATGGACGGCGGCGTGGTGGTCGAGCAGGGAAGCCCGGCCGAGCTGTTCGGCAACCCGCGCGAGCCGCGCACCCAGGCCTTCCTGCGCAAGTTCCGCGACCACGACCGCGACGCGGCCCCGCCGCGCGCCGCCGCCGGCGAGCCGCCGCGCCAGCACGACGGAACGCTGGCGCGCTTCCTCGGCGGCGCGGCCGGGGCGTGAGGCGGCGGAGACCCGACGAGAGCCGGCGGCGAAGCCGGCCGCGAGCGTGAACGAAACCAGCGGATCGGCGAGCGTCGATCGAACAGAGGAGAGTGGAGATGATCGCGAAGGCTTTCCTGGCGGCGACCGGCCGCATCGCCCTGGCCGCCGTGCTGGCGGTCGGCCTGTCGTCCGCCGCGGCGCGGGCCGAGACCACCCTCGAGAAGGTGATGCGCACCAAGACCCTGGTGGCGGCGAACTCGTTCGCCTACGCCCCCTTCGGCTACATCGAGAACGGCAAGCCCGCCGGCTTCGACGTCGACCTCGGCGAGGCCATCGCCGGGCGCATGGGCGTCGCGCTGAAGTGGGAGAAGATCGACTTCAAGGGCATCATCGCCGCCCTCACCTCGGGCCGCGTCGACGCCCTGGTCACGGCGATGACCTGGTCGCCCGAACGGGCCGAGCGCATCCTGTTCTCCAAACCCTACTACGACGCCGGCATCGGTGCCGCCTACCGCACCGGCGCGCCGGTCGAGAAGCCGGAGGATCTCCAGGGCAAGGTGGTCGGCGTCCAGCTCGGCTCCGCCGGCGAGCGCTGGGCGCGCGAGCATTTCGGCTCGGCCATGGAACAGGTCAAGACCTACGACGAGCTGCTGCTGGCCCTCAAGGACCTGGAGAACGGCCGCGTCGAGGCCGTCGTCTCGGCCCTGCCGGCGGTCAAGTACGCCGCCCGCGCGATGCCGACCCTGCACACCTCGCCGGTGTGGGACGGGCGCGAGGTCGGCATCAACACCCGCAAGGACGACGCCGACCTGATGGCCGAGATCGACAAGCACCTGGCGGCGCTGAAGGCCGAGGGCTTCCTCGACACGCTCGAGGCGAAGTGGTTCGGCCAAGCCACCGTCGTCGCCAAGCCCTGATGCCGCAGCCGGCGGGCCGACGGCAACGCCGGCCCGCCGGACGCCGAGGAGAGTGTGCCATGGACTTCGAGTTCTCGATCTTCGTCCAGTCCCTGCCGGCGCTGGTCGACGGATCGCTGACCACCGCCAAGCTGACCGTCGTGTCGATCGCGCTCGGCCTGTGCGTCGGCCTGGCCGGCGGCCTGGCGCGGATCTCCGCCAACCCGCTCCTGCGCTGGCCGGCGGCGGTCTACGTCACCCTGCTGCGCGGCGTGCCGATGCTGGTCACCCTGCTGTTCCTCTACTACGGCCTGCCGTCGGCCGGCATCCAGCTCAGCGCCTTCACCGTGGGCGTGCTGGCGCTGGCGCTGACCAACGGCGCCTACGTCGCCGAGATCGTGCGCGCCGGCATCCGCTCGGTCGATCCCGGCCAGCTCCGCGCCGCCCGCTCGCTCGGCATGTCCTACGCCACGGCGATGCGCCGCGTCGTGCTGCCCCAGGCGCTGCGCCGCGTGCTGCCGCCGATCACCAACGAATCCATCACCCTCCTGAAGAACACGGCCCTGGTGTCGACCATCGCCCTGACCGACCTGCTGCGCGCCGGGCTCGAGGTCATGACCTGGCAGGCCAACACCTTCAGCCCCTTCGCCGGGGTGGCGCTGTTCTATCTCGCCATGACCCTGCCGCTGCAGGCGGTCAACCGGCACCTGGAACGCACCTACCGCATCCGCTGAGCCGCGCCATGCCCCGCACCGCCATCACCCGGACCGCCATCACCGGCGTCGCCGCCCTGACCCTGGAGGCGGACGGCGGCGTGCTGTCCGACGCCGACATCCTGATCGAGGCGGACCGCATCGTCGCCGTGGGGCCGGGGCTGGCGGACGCCTGGCCGGCGGCGACGCGGATCGACGGCCGCGGCCGCCTCGCCCTGCCGGGGCTGGTCAACGCCCACACCCATTCGCCGGAGACCCTGGCCCGGGGGACCGGCGAGGGGCTGCCGCAGGCCGGCTGGCTGGCCACGGTGTGGCGGCGCCTCGACCGGCTGTCGCCGGAGTGCATCCGCCTGGCGGTGCTGCTGGGGGCGGTGGAGATGCTGCGCGGCGGCGTCACCGCGGTGCTCGACCATTTCCGGCAGACGCCGATGCGCCCGGAGGCGGTCGAGGCGGCGGCGGCCGCCTACGAGGAGATCGGGCTGCGGGCGGTGGTGGCGGTGATGCTGCGCGACGCCGTCGACGGCGACGGCCGGCTGGTCGGCGCGCCGTGGGCGCCGGCGGAGCCGGCCGGCCGCCTGCTCGACCTCTGCGAGGCGGCGGCGCGCCGGCGCGGCGGGCCGGACGCGCCGGTGCGCATCGGCGTGGCGCCGTCGGCGCCGCTGCGCGCCACCGACGCCCTGCTGGCCGGCGCCGGCGATCTCAGCCGGCGCCGCGCCCTGCCCTTCCACACCCACGTCGACGAGACGGCGGCGGAGGCCGCGGCGGCGCGCGCCGGCGACGGCCGGTCCGCCACCGCACGGCTCGACGCGCTGGGCGCCCTCGGCCCCCGCGCGTCGCTGGCCCACTGCGTCTGGCTCGCCCCGGGCGACGCCGACCGGATCGCCGCCGCCGGGGCGACGGTGGTGCACAACCCGGTCAGCAACCTCCGCCTCGGCGCCGGCGTGATGCCGCTCGGCGCCCTGCGCCGCGCCGGCGTCCGGGTGGCGCTCGGCACCGACGGGGCGGCCAGCAACGACGGCCAGTCCCTGCTCGAATCCGTCAAGACGGCCGCCATCCTGCACCGCGCCGGCCACGCCGACCCCGGGCTCTGGCCGTCGGCGGCCGAGGCCCTGCGCATGGCCGTCGACGGGGGCGCCGCCGCCCTCGGCCTGGCGCCCGGCCGGCTGGCCCCCGGGGCCCGCGCCGACATCGCCCTGTTCGACCTCGACGCGCCGGCCTTCGTGCCGTTGAACGGGGCGGCCGAGCAACTGGTGCTCGCCGGTGCGGCGTTGCGCGCCGACCGCGTCCTGGTGGCCGGCCGGGAGGTGCTGCGGGACGGCCGTCCCACCCGCATCGACGAGGCCCGGCTCTACGCCGAGGCGCGGGCCGCCTTCGCGTCGACCGCCGCCGCGCCGGCGTGATCCGGCACCGCCGCGCCGGCGCCGCCGGCCGTCAACGCAAGCGGGCGATCACGTAGAGCTCCGGTTCCGTCTCGATCAGCCGCAGGGCGGCGTCCAGGATGCGGGTCCACGCCGCCTCCACCTCGTCCAGCCGCGGCAGCGCCTCGGCCAGGGCGGTCCGCAGCAGGCGCGCGTGGGTGGCGTCGATCGTGGTTTCGCCCCAGTGCAGCGCCCCCGCCAGCTTGCGCCGGGCCTCCGCGTGCGGGATCTTGCCGATCCAGGCGGTGTAGGCCTCGTCCGGCAGGTCGAGAATGACGGTGAAGCGCTCGGTGACGCCGACCTCGTGGCCGAAGCCCAGCGAGTAGTAGACGAGCCGGGGCGGCCGACCGATGCCGGCCGCCCCATGCGCGAACTGGCGGGTCAATTGGTGGAAGACGACGCGACGGTCCGCCATGGCCACTCCTCCGGCGAGCGCCGGCCGATGCGGCACGACGGGCCGGCGACGATCGCCCCGCGGACCCGGGAGCACGCGGGGCGTTCCGGGAATCCTGCGCCCGGGCGGCGGAAAGGACCATGCGACAATCCGGCTCATGCCGGCGGCGCCCTACTTCGCGCGGGTCAGCACCGTCGCCGGGGCGCCGTCACCCTGCACCAGGACCGACCCGTCCGCCAGGCGCAGGGCGGCGAAGGACTCGTCCATGGCCTCGCCCGTCGCGACGACCGCCTGCAGCGGCTCCGCGGGAACGCGCGGCGGCGCCAGCGAGGCGGCCGCGTCGAGCAGCCCGGCGCGGGCGTCGTCCTCGGCCTCGACGGCCTCCAGGCTGCGGCAGGATGTGTCACCGGTGAGGCAGACCGCCGCGGCGTCGACGGTGATCCGGCCGCGCCGCTCGGTCACCGGGAAGGCGGCCTCGCCGGCGGCGCGGTCCCAGGTCCAGGCGCCGCGCAGCCACTCCGGCACCCGGGTGTCGGCGGCCAGCTCGACGTAGTCGGTGATGAACGGCACCATGGTGCCGAGCATGTCGGCCGCCGCCCCGCGGGCGACCGACCGCACCGTCGCCGGGTCCAAGCCGTCGGCGGACAGCCGCTTCTCCCAGGCCAGGAGGGCCGCGTCCATCGCCGCGCGGAAGCGGGACGGCCAGCCCTCCCCCACCCAGCGCGGGTTGCGCCAGGCCGCGACCTCCGCGACGATCCCGTCGAACGCGGCCGCGGCGTCCGCCAGCCGGCGCGGCTCGACCGCTGCCATGAGCCGGCTGATCTCCACGGCCCGGCCGACCGTCGAACGGATGGTGCCGGTCCGGCCGTAGGCCGCGCCCATCATCGGGTCGAACAGCGCGTCGACCGCCCGCCAGGCCGGATCGTCGAACAGGCCGCCGTCCCCGGCGGCGCAGTCGGGCATCGGCGCCGCGCCGTCGCGCGTGGAGCCGTAGATCGGCTGCACCGCCGCCCAGCCGGCGGCGCCGTGCCGGGTCACGACGAAGCACGGCAACGCCATGTCATGGACGTCGTTCACCAGGCGCAGGGCCGTGAGGAAGCCCTCGTCGGTGCGGAGGTCCTGGTCCCGCGCGATGTCCTGCGGGTAGGAATCCGTCAGGGCGGCGACGGCGGCCGACAGGGTGGTGGCCGCCTTGGCCGGGTCCGGCCGGGCGCCGTAGCGCTGCGCGTAGGCGAGCCATGCCCGGCCCAGGGCGCCGCGGCGCTCGCCCAGCGAGCGCGCCGCCGCGTCCGGATCGTCGGCGATCGAGCGCACCACCTGCGCCAGGCCCTCCGTCGCCGGCGCCACCGCGGCTTCGAGCTGGCGCGCCCGCGCCTCCATCACGCCGGCGAGGCAGGCGGCCGCGGCGGGATGGGCGGCGCAGCCGTTGCGGACCTTGGCGATCCATCCCTTCTGCTCGGCGCGCAGCCGGTCGCGGCCGGCGGCGTCGACGACGTCCATCACCGCCGAGAAGGCCTCGGCGATGCGCTGGTCCAGCAGCGCCAGCGCCTCGTCGGCGCAGATGGCCTTCTCGACGGCGGTCGACGCCGCCTTGCAGTCGAAGGAGGGGGCGCCCTGGGCGCGCCCCGCCGCGAGTCCGACGGCCAGCCCGGCCGCCAGCACGACACCGATCATCCGCATGACACGCCCCGCCGCTCCGTCCTGACGGTCGCCCGTCCCCTGCCCCCGTGTCTGCCACGGCACTCGGCGTCCGACAAGGGTCCGGAGCGGCGGGGGCGGCGGCGCGTCAGTCGCCGCGCGCCGCCTTGCGGCGGCTCAGCCGACCCGCGCCGCCTTGCGGCGGCGGCCCTCCGCGTCGGCCGCCTTCAGCGCCGCCAGGACGTGCCGCGCCGTCACCTCGTAGGGCTCGTTGTGGATGGTCTCGCCGGGCACGCAGGCGGCCTCGGCCGCCTTCAGGAGACGCTCGTCGCTCACCCCGGCCAGCCCGATCTCGGCCAGGGTCGTCGGCAGGCCCACCGCCTCGCAGAAGCCGTAGACCTCGTCGATGACGGCGGCGGGGCGGCCGGTGAGCATCAGCAGGCCGAGAGTGCCGATGGCGACCTTCTCGCCGTGCCAGTACCGGTGGGTCTCCTCCAGCATCGTCAGGCCGTTGTGGATGGCGTGGGCGGCGGCCAGCCCGCCGCTCTCGAAGCCGAGGCCGGAGAGCAGCGTGTTCGCCTCGACCACACGCTCCAGGGCCGGGGTGACCACGCCCTGCTCGCACGCCGTCCGCGCCAGCACGCCGTATTCCAGCAGGGTGTCGTAGCACAGCCGGGCGAGGCTGAAGGCGGTCATCGGCCCCATCCGTCCCGTCATGTTGCCGCCGCGCTTGATGCGGCAGTCCTCCGCCTCGAACCAAGTGGAGAGCGCGTCGCCCATGCCCGACACCAGGAAGCGCACCGGAGCCTTGGCGATGATGCCGGTGTCCACCAGCACGAGGTCCGGGTTGCGCGGCAGCACGAGGTAGCGCTTGAACGCGCCGTGCGCGGTGTAGATCACCGACAGCGCGCTGCACGGGGCATCGGTGGAGGCGAGCGTCGGGGCGACGGCCACCGGGACGCGCATGGTGTGCGCGACGGCCTTGGCGGTGTCCAGCGCCTTGCCGCCGCCGATCCCGACGACGACGTCGGCGCCGGCGTCGAGCGCCACGCCGACCAGGCGCTCGATCTCCTCGTCGCAGCACTCGCCGCCGAACGCCTCGACGGCGAGGGGGAGATGCCCGGCCATCGACGCCTCGACACGGGCGCGCAGGAACGCCAGCGTCGCCGGATCGACGACGACCAGGGCCTTGCGCCCGAGCCGCCCCACCTCGCCTCCGAGGGAGTCGATGGCGCCGTCACCCTGGACGTAGCGCGCCGGGAAAATGGCGGTTGTAATCATTGCCGGCCTCTTTCTCAGGAGGAGAGAAATGCACCCATGATTACGGGATCGCGCTCGTCCGGACCGCTTGCAGGGCCGGAGAGATGCGGCAGCGGAGTGCCGCGCTGACGCGGGCGGCCCGGATCAGGATCGGCCCCGCGCCATCCCCTGTAAAGCCGTTCCCCGGTGACCGGCCTGCAGCAAAGAGTCGCACGCGAGGGCGCACGCCTTGCGCCGCATGCGCGAGAGTCGCGCCGCCACGCAACAGTCGGACCATCACCAGAATACTTAGAGGTTAACACCAAGTCCCGCAGTTTTTGCGCGTCAGCCTGCCGATATATACTTGTGGATTGACCCACGAATCCATCGATGATACTATACCTATATTGCACATCAATTCGGCAGGCAGCGCCATGGATTGCGTCGTTTGCGGCACCGGGCCGGGCAGTGTTTCGACGGACGGGGCGCGCTCCGTTCCGGCCCTGCTCGTCACGGCCGACGAAACCCTCGGCCGGGAGGACAGCGTCGTCGAGGAGGTCCCCGTGGCGCTGGAGTACGGGCGCACCACCTTCGCCGTCATGCTGGCGACGCCGACCGATCTGGAGGACTTTGCCGTCGGCTTTTCCCTGACCGAGGGGATCGCCGGCACCGCGGACGAGGTCGCCGTCGACGGCGTCGAACGGCTGCGCGAGGGCGTGCGCGTGCGCATGTCGCTGCCCGTCGACCGCCTCGCCCGGGCCCTGCAGCGCCGGCGCAACATGGCGGGCGGTTCCGGCTGCGGCCGCTGCGGCACCGACAGCTTCGCCGAAACGCTGCGTCCCCTGTCCCCTCTTTGCTCCGACCGCCGCTTCGCGGCCGACGCCATCCGCACGGCGATGGCCGCGCTGCCGGCGCGGCAGAGCCTCAACCGCCGGGTCGGCGGCGTCCACGCCGCCGGCTTCGCCACCCCCGACGGGCGCCTGGTCGCGGTGCGCGAGGACGTCGGGCGGCACAACGCCCTGGACAAGCTGATCGGCCATCTCGCCCGCGCCGGCATCGATCCCGCCGCCGGGTTCGTCGTCCTGTCGAGCCGCTGTTCGTTCGAGCTGGTTCATAAGACCGCCGCCGCCGGCATCCCCCTCGTCGCCACCGTGTCCGCCCCGACCGCGCTCGCCATCGACGTGGCGCGGTCGCTGCAGCTCTGCGTCGCCTCCTTCGTCCGCGACGGCCGCTTCACCCTCTATTCCATGCCGTCGCGGGTGCTCTGACCGGCACCGGCGGCGGGCGGCGGCCGTCAGCCGCCGGTGGCGCTCATGAAGCGGCCGACCGCGGGGCGATCCGCGGTCGCCCGGGCGAAGGCGTGGCCGCGCGGCTTGCGCGCCAGCGCCAGGTCGATCGCCCGGTGCAGCGGCCCGTCGTCGGCCGACTCGCGCACCGCGCCGCGCAGGTCGACCATGGCCTCGCGCCCCAGGCACAGCGCGAGCTGGCCGGTGCAGGTCAGGCGCAGGCGGTTGCACGAGGCGCAGAACCCGTGGCTCATCGGCGTCACGAAGCCGACCCGCCCGCCGGTCTCCCGCACCCGGACGTAGCGCGCCGGCCCGCAGGTGCGGTCGGCCACGTCCTCCAGGGTGAAGCGCCGCGACAGCGCCTCGCGGACCTCCGACAGCGGCACGAAATCGTCGCGCCGTCCCGTCTCGACCGCGCCGAGCGGCATCGCCTCGATCAGCGCCAGGTCCATGTCGCGGGCGTGGGCGTACCACATCAGCCGCTCGATCTCGCCGTCGTTGACCCCGCGCAGCACCACCGCGTTGATCTTCACGCGCATGCCGAACGCCAGCGCCGCGTCGATGCCGGCGAGCACGTCGGCGATGGCGCCGCGCCGGGTCAGGGCCGCGAACCGCTCGGGATCGAGCGTGTCCAGCGACACGTTGATGCGGCGCACGCCGGCCGCCGCCAGCGCCGCGGCGTCGCGGGCCAGCAGCGAGCCGTTGGTGGTCAGGGTGATCTCGTCGAGGGCCCCGGAGCGCAGGTGCCGCGACAGGGAGCGCACCAGCGACAGAACGTTCCTGCGGACCAGGGGCTCGCCCCCGGTCAGGCGCAGGCGGCGCACCCCGCGGTCGACGAAGGCCGAGCAGATGCGGTCGATCTCCGCCAGGCTGAGCACCTCCGCCTTGGGCAGGAAGCGCATCCGCGCGCCCATGCAGTAGCTGCACCGGTAATTGCACCGGTCGATGACGGACACCCGGAGATAGTCGATCGACCGGCCGAACCGGTCGACGAGGCCCGTGCCGCCGGGAGCCGGCGCGCTGTCGTCTCTCATGGTCGTCGTCCTGGAGTCGGAACGGTTGCCGGTTCGGCCGCGGCGGGACGCCCGGCCCCGCCGCGGCCGAACCCGGCGGCTCAGCGGCCGGTCGCCGCCTTCGCCGCGACGACCTGCACCGGGGTCCGCTCGGGCAGCGGATGCAGCCCGCCCAGACCCTTGCGGTAGATCAGCCAGTAGATGCCGCCGACGAACACCGAGCCACCGACGATGTTGCCCAGCGTGGCGAACAGCAGGTTGTGCAGCACGCCGTTCACCGTCAGCGCGGCGACGTCGATCCCCTCCGGCACGTGGCCGGTGAACTTGAGGAGCAGGGCCAGCGGCAGGAAGTAGAGGTTGGCGATGCAGTGCTCGAAGCCGGCGGCGACGAAGGCGGCGACCGGCAGGGTCATGGCGAGGATCTTGTCGGCCACCGAACGGCCGGCGTAGGCGAGCCACACCGCCAGGCAGACCAACAGGTTGCACATGATGCCCTTGAAGAAGATCGTCACCGAATCCGGGGCGGTCTTGGCCAGCGCCAGCTTCAGGGTCGCGCCGGCGATGGCGCCGTTGCCGAGGTCGGGGTGATGGGACATGAAGATCAAGAACACCAGCCCCATGGCGCCGACGGCGTTGCCGATCCACACGGTGATCCAGTTGCGCAGCACCTGCGCGGTGGTGATCTGGCCGTTGGCGCGGGCCATGACGATCAGGCAGTTGCCGGTGAACAGCTCGGCGCCGCCGATCATCACCAGCGACAGGCCGAGCGAGAACACGACGCCGCCCAGCACCTTCTGCACGGCGAAGGAGAGCGTCGGATCGGCCAGCACGATGAGGAAGAACATGCCGCCGAGGCCGATGCTGCCGCCGGCGACGATCGACAGCATGAAGCTCGGCAGGAAGGGCATGGTCGCCTTCTTGACCCCCAGCTTCTCGACCTTCTCCTGGATCTCGGCGGGCGAATAGGCCTCCATGCCGAGGACGACCGTGTCTTGATTGGGACCCGTTGCCATGACGGAGCTCCTCGATGTCTGATGTTTGCAGATGGGCCGCAGGGCTCGCGCCCGCGGCGGTGGTTCAGGCCACCGCTTCGTAGTCGTCCACCCCCTCCCCTCGAACCAAACGGTCGTGGATACCGGCGACGGCGGCGGATACCGGTGCGGAGACCGGTTCCCAGAACTCGGTGGAGGCCGGCTGGATGCCGAGGAACAGGATGTCCTCCACCGATTCCTTCAGGCTGTCGATCAGGAAGTTCAGCGGGATCGCGTGGGTGGTCAGCAGGAAGTGCTGGGCCACGCAGTCCTGGTCGATGCGCCGCACCGAGCCGGGCGGCAGCTCCATGTCGGCGGCGTCGACGATCACCACCCGCCGCGGCGCCAGGGTGCGGATGCGGTGGGTGTGGTTCTCCGGCACGTCGGCGCCGTCGATGACCAGCCAGCCCGGCGCCGGCGCCTCCTCCAGCAGCCGCGCCAGCAGCGGCCCGGCGCCGTCGTCGCCGCGCAGCACGTTGCCGACGGTGAAGACGAGATCGCTCATGACATGCGCCTCCCCATGAGGTAGATCGCCGGCTCGCGCCGGATGGCGTCGAGCGAGGCCTCCAGGCCGGCGAACCAGTCCGCCACCTCCGGATCGGCGGCCGGCAGGGCCTCGGCGATCGCCTCCTTGAGCATCCGCGTGTGCGTGGAATCGACGATGATCTCGCCGAAGCGCAGCAGGCCGGCCAGCTTGCGCCGCGCCTCGCTGCCGTCGGCCAGCGTCTCGAGCACCCGGTCGTAGACCGCGCCGGAGCACTTCAGCTTCGGCTTGAAGCAGTCGAAGACGCCGATGTGGTGGCCGATCGCCAGCGAATAGTAGACGACCTGCTTGGCCTGCTCGGGAATGTCCTCGGCGCGCTCCAGGACCTTGGAGTGGAGCTGGTAGAAGATGACGTCGCCGCTCATGACGCGGCCTCCCGGATCGCCTCGTCGACGACCCCCTGCAGCCGGGCGAAGATCTCGGCGCGCCGCGGATCGGCCTGGGCGCCGACGAAGTCGGCGACCCGCTGCGGCAGCGGCTTCCCGGCGGGCCGCTCGAGCAGCGCCAGGAACTCCTCGACCAGGTCGCCGCCCTGGCGGTAGCCGGCCATCCGCCGCGCCTCGCGCTCCAGCCGCACCCGCAGCCCGTAGGGAAGGTCGGGATGGCGCAGGGCCGCCGCCTCGCCCTCGGCCTCGACGTGGGTCTCGGCCTTCAGCTTCTGCTCCAGCAGGCCGAGCGCCACGGCGAAGCCGTGGATGGTGGCCGCCGGGGTCGGCGGGCAACCGGGGATGTAGACGTCCACCGGGACCACCTGGTCGGTGCCGCCCCACACGCAATAGAGGTCGTGGAAGATGCCGCCGGTGCAGCCGCAGGCGCCGTAGGACACGACGATCTTGGGGTCGGGGGCAGCCTCGTAGGCGCGCAGCGCCGGCGGCCGCATCGCCCGGGTGACGGCGCCGGTGAACAGCAGGATGTCGGCGTGGCGCGGCGAGGCCACCACCTTGATGCCGAAGCGTTCGGCGTCGAACACGGGCGTGATCGAGGAGAAGATCTCGATCTCGCAGCCGTTGCAGCCGCCGCAGTCCACCCGGTAGACGTAGGCCGAGCGCTGGATGTCCTTGAGAAGCGTGCTCTTCATCCGGGCGATCTCGCCGGGGATGGAGACGTGCGGCATCTCCGGCACCAGGCCGCGGTCGGTCAGCGGAAGTTTCATGGCGTCGTCTCCATGGTGCGGGCGATGTCCATCCGGGCGATCTGGCCGACATCGTGCTTGCGCTTGCAGTCGGGGCAGGTGGCGACGAGCTGGCGCTGCAGCTCCGCCTCCTCGGTCGTGCGGGCCGCCTGGGTCAGCAGGGCGGCGACGTAGGCGACCTCCTTGGCCGGCGCGAAGGGCCGGCCGCAGCATTCGCACGCGGCCAGCGTGAAGACCGCCTTGCGGGTCAGGTCCTCCTTGCTGCCGACCGCCAGCTCGAAGTCCGTCGACAGGCGGATGGCGCCGGTCGGGCAGGATTCCTCGCAGCGGCCGCAGAAGATGCAGCGCCCGTAGTTGATCGACCAGGTGCGGGTCCCGGCCGTCACGTCCGTGTCCATCGCGATCGCGTTGGGCGGACAGGCGACGGTGCAGGCCGCGCACGCGATGCAGTTCTCTGCCGTGTGTTCCGGCTTGCCGCGAAAATCCTTGCACACCTCGTACGGTGCGAAAGGATACTTCACCGTGGCTTCACCGGTGCGGAAGACTTCCTTGAGAAGCTTGAGCATTGGAGCCTCGCCTTACTTCAGCGGTGAATCCTTGCGTTCGCGGCAGTAGCGTTCCATCTCCTTGTAGGCGATGGTCTTGGAACGCGCCTTGCGGACGTCGACCACGGTGACGCGGTCGGTGCAGGAGTAGCAGGGGTCGATGCTGCCGACGATCAGCGGGGCGTCGGACACCGTGTTGCCGCGCAGCATGTAGCGCAGCACCGGCCAGTTGTTGTAGGTCGAGGCCCGGCAGCGCCAGCGGTAGAGCTTCTGGTTGTCGCCGGTCATCGACCAGTGGATGTCCTCGCCCCGCGGCGCCTCGGTGAAGCCGAGGGCGAACTTGTGGGGCTGGTAGGTGAAGGTCTCCGTCAGCACCGGCCCGCCCGGCGCCAGGTCGAGCAGCCGCTCGACGATGGTCAGGCTGTCGAAGAACTCGGCGACGCGGATCAGGGTGCGCGAGAGGACGTCGCAGCCGTCCTCGACGTGGACCGGCATGTCGATCAGCGAATAGCCGGCGAAGGCATGGTCGGCGCGGGTGTCGCGGCGGTGGCCGCTGCCCCGCACCACCGGCCCCACCGGGCTGTAGTCGCGGGCGATCTTGGGATCGAGCCGCCCCACCCCCTTGACGCGGCCGCTGACGTTGGCGGTGGACAGCAGCACCTCGACCAGCCGGGTGACGTCGTCGCGCAGTTCGGCGATCAGCTCGCGGGTCTTGGCCTGCTGCTCGCCCAGGATGTCGCGGCGCACGCCGCCGATCAGGTTGATGGCGTAGGTCTTGCGCGCCCCGGTCAGCAGCTCGGCCAGCACCATGGCCTTCTCGCGCACCCGGAAGAACTGCATGAAGCCGCTGTCGAAGCCGACGAAGTGGCAGACCAGCCCGAGGTTGAGCAGGTGGCTGTGCATCCGCTCCACCTCCAGCAGGATCGAGCGGATGGCCTGGGCGCGCGGCGGCGCGGTGATGCCGAGCGCGTTCTCCACCGAGCTGGTGTAGGCGACGGAATGGGCGTAGCCGCAGATGCCGCAGACCCGGTCGGCGAGGAAGGTGACCTCGTTGTAGCCCATGCGGGTCTCGGCCACCTTCTCCATGCCGCGGTGCACGTAGAACATGCGGTAGTCGGCGTCGATGATGTCCTCGCCGTCGACGAAGAGGCGGAAGTGCCCGGGCTCGTCGGAGGTGATGTGCAGCGGCCCCAGCGGCACCACCGTCGTCTCGACCGGGCTGTCGTTGACGAAGGGGTAGGTCTCGGTCTCGGTGGTCGGCGCCGGCCGCAGCCGGTAGTCCATGGAGTCCTTGCGCAGCGGGAACAGGTTGTCGGGCCAGTCGTCGGGCAGCACCAGCCGGCGCTCGTCGGGCAGGCCGACCGGGCGCAGGCCGAACATGTCGCGCACCTCGCGCTCGCCCCACACGGCCGCCGGCACCCGCGGGGTGACCGACGGGTATTCCAGCGTGTCGGCGGGCACCGCGGTGCGCACCACCACGTGGCACTTGTCCGCCCCTTCCATGGACAGGACGTAGTAGACGGCGAAGGCGCCGTTGAGCGGGCGTTCGTCGTTGCCGACCACCACCGACAGCCAGCCGTTGTGGCCGTAGTAGAGCAGCGCGACGACGTCGGGCAGCGAGTCCGGCTTGACGGTGATGGTCACCTGGCGGTCGGTCTGCCAGGCCTCGTCGAGGATGGCGTGGGGCAGGCTGTCGCGCACCGCGGCGATGTAGCCGCTGCCGACCCGCTCCGGAGCGAGGGCGTTCATGGGGTGGCCTCCGTGTGCGAGGGAAGGTCGGCGGCGCTGGCGACGGCCTTGCCGTCGACGGCGTCGATCCGCTGCCAGGGGGCGGCGATCACCGGGCGCGTGTCGCCGTTGAGGACGATGGTGGTGGCTTGTTCGATCATCTGCGAAACCGGGCGGGGAACCGCGAAGCCCATGGTGAGGACGAGGACGAAGAGGACCGCCATCGGCGCCAGCACCGGCCAGCCGACGTCGCCCTTCGGCGTGGCCTCAGCATTCTTGCCGAGCACGGAGTCGGCGATGATCGAGATCAGGGCGGCGATGGTTATCGTCACGAAGAGCGCGACCACCAGCATCAGCCAGAGGTGCCCCTCGTTGATGCCGGCGGTGAACACCAGGAACTCGCTGACGAACATGTTGAAGGGCGGGAACCCGGCGAGCGCCAGGGCGCCGCCCATGATCAGCAGGCCGGTCGCCGGCGCCACCCGCAGGATGCCCTTCACCGCCCGCAGGTCGCGGGTGCCGAACTTCATCAGCACGTTGCCGGACGCGCAGAACAGCAGGGACTTGGTCAGGCTGTGGTTGACCGCGTGCAGGAGCGCCGCCCCGATGCCCAGCGGGCCGCCGATGCCGAGCCCCAGCACGATCAGGCCGACGTGCTCGATGCTGGAATAGGCGAGCTTGCGCTTGAGGTCCTGCTGCACCAGGAAGAGCAGCGCCGCCACGCCGACCGACAGGGTGCCGACGATCAGCAGCAGGGTCTGCGGGAAGTCGGGGCCGACGGTGCCGACGGTGACGATGTAGTAGCGGATGATGACGAGCAGCGCGCACTTCAGCAGCACGCCCGACAGCAGGCCCGACACCGGGCTCGGCGCCTCGGAGTGGGCGTCGGGCAGCCAGGCGTGCATGGGGAAGATGCCGGCCTTGGTGCCGAAGCCGATCAGCGCGAAGACGAAGGCCAGCTTGACCAGCATCGGGTCGAGCTCGGCGGCGTGGGCGGCCAGCGCCGTCCACAGCACCGCCTGGTGCGGGTCGGCCAGCACGTCGCTGGCGTTGGCGTAGACCAGCACCGTGCCGTAGAGGCCGAAGGCGACGCCGACCGTGCAGATGATGACGTACTTCCACGCCGCCTCCAGGGACGACTTGCGGCCGTAGAGGCCGACCAGGAAGGCCGAGCCGAGCGTGGTCGCCTCGATCGCCACCCACATCAGGATGATGTTGTTGGCGGTGACCGCCAGCAGCATGGTGAACAGGAACAGGCTGAAGAAGCCGTAGTAGGCCTTGGCCTTGGCGGCGTCGAGTTCGCCGGTCTCCAGGTCGTGGCGGATGTAGCCGAGCGAGTAGTAGCCGGTGAGGCCGCCGACGACGCCGATCAGCATGACGAAGATGGCGCCGAGGGAGTCGACGAACAGCCACTCCCCCATCGCCGAGAGCGGGTCGCCGGCGATGACGACGCCGACGATGGCGAGCGCCAGCACCAGCACGAAGCCGACGGAGGCGAGATGGACCCGTTCGACGAGGGTGGTGGTGACCTGGCGGGACGGCACCATCAGCATGTACGCCGCTGCCGCCAGGGGACCGCTGAGAAGCAGCGGTGGCAGGATTGAGGACACCATGGCGGTCATCCCTTCAGGGTCGTGAGGGTGCGGGCGTCGAGCGTGTGCAGCGTGCCGAAGATCCGCGAGGCGAGTGCCGCCATGACGACGACGGCGAAGATCGCGTCGGTGGCGATGCCGACCTCGACCAGCTCCGGCGCCTTGGCCGCCAGCAGCGCCAGGGTCAGGTGGGAGCCGTTCTCCATCAGGCAGTAGCCGAACACCTGCTTGAGGATGTTGCGCTGGGCGACGATGCAGCCCAGCCCGAGGAAGAAGAGCGCCAGCGAGACCGCCAGCGCCGGCTTGATGGCCTCGGCCGCCGGCAGGGCCACGCCCTGGACGACGAAGAAGCACAGCACGACGATGGCCGCGGCGGCGACCACCGACAGGGCCGCCGGCATGACCGCACCGGTGCCGACCGCCGGATCGACGAGGCGGCGGAAGGCGCTGTACATGATGACCGGCACCAGCACGACCTTGGTCAGCAGCGCCGAGGCCGACCACAGGTAGAGCTCGCTGGAGTCGGTGGCCCCGGCCAGCGCCACGAACAGCAGCACCAGCACGAAGGACTGGACGGCGTAGAGCCGCGCCGAGTTGACCGGCTTCCCGGCGAGGATCACCAGGAGCGAGGTGACGATCAGCAGGCCCGAGAGGCCGTTGACGATGAGGAACCCGTTCATGACCGTTTCTCCTCAGCCGAGCCACGAGGCGGCGATGGCGCTGGACCACACCGTCATGATCACCAGGGCCACCAGGACGAACCGCATGCCGGCGGGCAGCGGCGCCGCCGCGGCCATGGTGGCCGACGGCTTACCGGGGACGGAGTGGCCGAGCCACTTCAGGAACCAGGCGAAGGCGCCGATCGATTCGGCGAGCGCCACCACCACCAGCACCATCAGCAGCCCGTGCCCGGCGCCGACCTCGAAGCCGCCGGCGAAGATGGCGAACTTGCTGAAGAAGCCGTTGAAGGGGGGCACGCCGGTGATGGCGAGCGCCGCCGCCACGAAGGCGACGCCGAGCAGCGGCGACTTGGTGACGATGCCGCGCAGCGACGGCAGCAGGCGCGTGCCGGCGGTGTAGCTGAGCGCACCGGCGACCAGGAAGAACAGGGTCTTGGCGAAGGCGTGGTTGAAGATGTGGGCGATGGCGCCCTTGAAGGCGAGGTCGGAGCCGAAGACCGACAGCGACAGCGCCAGCAGGATGTAGGCGAGCTGGGTGATGGTGGAGTAGGCGAGCAGGCGCTTCAGGTCGACCTGCGGCAGATACATGAAGAAGCCGAAGACCAGGGTGACCACCGCCATCACGGCGCCGACGTAGCCGACGATCTCCGGGGCGCCGCCGGCCGACATCAGGCCGCGGGCGAAGATGTAGACGCCGACCTTGACCATGGACGCCGCGTGCAGGTAGGCGCTGACCGGGGTCGGCGCCTCCATGGCGTCGGGCAGCCACATGTGGAAGGGAAGCTGCGCCGACTTGCCCCAGGCGGCCACCAGGATGGCCAGCAGCACCACCGTCTTGGCCGTCGGCCCGAGGGCGGAGATGGCCGAGAGCGCGAAGGTGCCGGTGGACAGGAACAGGACCGCCGCGCCGACGTAGAGGCCGAGCGAGGCGATGTGGGTGATCAGCAGCGCCTTGGCGGCCGAGCGCAGGGCCTTGGGCGACTCGTAGTAGCCGATCAGCGCCCAGGAGCAGGCGCCGGTGAGCTCGAAGAAGGCGAGCTGGCCGGTGATGGTCGAGCTGAAGACGAGCCCGGTCATGGCGCCGATGAACACCAGGAGGAAGGCGTAGAAGCGGCGCCGTCCGGGGTCCGGGTGCTCGCGGTTGCCGGCGTTGAGGTAGGCCGCCGAATAGACCGCCACCAGCAGGCCGATGGCGATCACCGCCAGCGCGATCAGCACGCTGACGCTGTCCACCGTCAGGCCGAAGATGGAGACGTCGGCGAAGCGGATGAGGTCGTGGGTGACGCCGACCTTGCCGGCGGCGGAGAAGGTCATGGTGAGGATGCCCATCACCGCCAGGGTGGCGGCGGCGAAGGCTTGGCACAGCCATTTGGCCAGGTGCGGCGGGGCCGCGGCGATCGCCACCGCTCCCGCCATGGGAACGAGGATCGCCGCCAGGGCCAGCAGGCTGAGTGCGTCTGTGGGGAGGGTTGTCATGATGCTACCCCTGCACGGCTCACAGGCCGACCAAGTAGAAGACGAAGGCCAGCGAGGCGGCGCCCACGCCCACCCAGCTGTGCTGGGGGGTCAGGCGGAAGCGGGTGCGGGCCACGGAGTTCTCGATGACGCCGACGACCAGGAAGATCGCCAGGACCTTGACGACGAAGGCGACCAGGCCGACCAGCAGGCCGAGGACGGTCATCTCCGGAGCGCTGCCGAAGGGCAGGAAGACGCCGATGAACCAGGCCACGACGACCGTCTGCTTCAGCGACATGGCCAGCTTGATGAGGGCCAGCGACGGGCCGGAGTACTCGGTCAGCGGCCCTTCCTGCAGCTCCTGCTCGGCCTCGGCCATGTCGTAGGGCAGCTTGCCCAGCTCGACGTAGACGGCGAAGGCGAAGGACAGGGCGGCGACGATGGTGGCGGTCATCGAGTGCACGGTGCCGCCGGCGATGGCGGCGCCGATGGCGCCCAGGTTGGTCGAGCCGGCCAGCAGGGCGGCGACGAACAGCGAGAGCACCATCACCGGCTCGACCAGGACGCCCATGGTCAGCTCGCGGCTGGCGCCGATGCCGGAGAACGAGCTGCCGCTGTCGATGCCCGACAGCGAGAAGAAGAAGCGGGCCAGCGCGAACAGGTAGATGACGGTGATCAGGTCGCCGATGGCGGCCAGCGGGGTGAAGCGGGTCAGCATGGGGATGCCCATGGCGATGACCAGCATGGTGGTCAGCATGACCGCCGGCATGACGCGGAACGCGGCACCGGCGTTCGGCGGGCGCACGTCCTGCCGTTTCAGGAGCTTGGCGAGGTCGCGGTAGTCCTGGAACAGGTCGGGGCCGTGCCGGGTGTGCATCCGTGCCCGCACCTTGCGCGCCAGGCCGGAGACCAGGGGGGCCGCCGCCAGCAGCGCGAGCGCTTGGAAGACGGCGAGCAGGAGATGGGAGAAGGTCAACACGGGGGAGCCCTCCTATCGCACGGCCAGGGCGAGCAGCGCGATCAGCGCGGCGACGATGTAGAGGCAGTAGATCCGGAAGTCGCCGCCCTGGATGCCCTGCATCCACTTGCCGGTGGCGTCGACGCCGCGGGCGATCGGGGCGATGACGGAGCGGTCGACCGCCGGCTCGCTGTGCCGGGCGAAGGCGACGACGCGGTCGAAGCCGATGGTCACGCCGTCCCAGCGCCCGGCGATCGCCTTGCGCACGCTGTAGAGCGGGGCGAAGAACATGCGGATCGGCTGGGCGAAGCTGCCGGCGGTGGCCGCCATGTGGCGGTCGGGCAGATAGCCGGCGGCCCACGGCGCCTCGGCGCGGCGCGCCACCAGCCGGCCGCGCGCGAACACGGTGGTGATGACGACCGGCAGGGCGGCCAGGGCGAGCAGGAGGATGGCGATCAGCGGAGTCGACAGGGCCGCCTGCTCCGGGTTGCCGGGCAGCAGCACGGCGCCGTCGGCGACGGTGATGGGGGCGGTGCCGAGGGTGGCGGCGGCCACCGCGCCGATCACCGGCGCCACCACCGGGGCCAGCAGGCCGAGCCCGACGCAGGCCAGCGCCAGCACGGCCATGCCGACCACCATGGGCAGCGGCACCTCGCGGGTCTCCGCGGCGTGGCGGCTGCGCGGCGCCCCGGCGAACATGACGCCGTAGGCCTTGACGAAGCACATGACGGCGAGCGCGCCGGTCAGCGCCAGCATGACCGCGGCGATCGGCGTGGCGAACTTGACCAGCGGCGTGCCGTCGAGCGCCGCGGCGAACAGCGCCTGGTAGGTGTACCACTCCGACACGAAGCCGTTGAGGGGCGGGATGGCGGAGATCGCCAGGGCGCCGATCAGGAAGGACAGCGCCGTCCAGGGCATCGTCCGGGCGAGTCCGCCCATCTCCTCCATGTCCTTGGTGTGCATGCGGTAGATGGCGGAGCCGGCGCACAGGAACAGCAGGCCCTTGAAGACCGCGTGGTTCACCAGATGGTAGAGGCCGGCCATCAGGCCGAGCGCCGCCACCACCGGCTGGTCCAGCGCCGTGCCGATCATGGCGACGCCGACGCCCAGCAGGATGATGCCGATGTTCTCCACGCTGTGGTAGGCCAGCAGCTTCTTGATGTCGTGCTCGGCCAGCGCGTAGATCACGCCCAGCACCGAGGAGACGGCGCCGGACAGCAGGACCAGCAGGCCCCACCACAGCAGCCCCGCGGTCTCGCCGGGGCCGAGCAGGTCGAGGCCGACCTTGACGATGCCGAACACGCCGATCTTGATCATCACCCCCGACATCAGCGACGAGGCGTGCGACGGCGCCGCGGGGTGGGCGCGCGGCAGCCAGATGTGCAGCGGGATCATGCCGGCCTTGGCGCCGAAGCCGAGGAAGGCGAGCAGGAAGACGACGGTGTCGAGGGGTGCCGGGACGCGCGCCGTGCGGAACGCCGCGAAGTCGAAGCTGCCGGCCTGGTTCGCCATGATGAAGAAGGCGGCCATGATGAGGACCGAGCCGGCGTGCGCCACGAGGAAGTAGAGGAAGCCGGCGTTCACCGCCTCCTCGTCCTGGTCGAAGATGACGAGGAAGTAGGAGGCGAGCGACATCATCTCGAAGAAGATGAGGAACCAGAAGGCGTTGTCGGCCACCACCACGAGCATCATCGAGGCGATGAAGGCGTGCATGAAGAAGCCCATCGCGGCGGTGCCGCGCCCGGCGTACTCGCGCACGTAGGCCACCCCGTAGACCCAGGCGACCAGCGACAGCAGCGCGATGACCGAGACCATCAGGCCGGCCAGCGGGTCGAGGCGCAGGACGAAATGGGCGAAGGGATAGGGGCCGGCCAGGTCGAGCACCTGCGGCGGCCCGCCCAGCGCCGACAGGCCGGCCGCCAGGCCGGCGAGCGCCGCGGCGGCGCCGATCGCGTTGGTGATGCCGGTCTCGAGGGTCTCGCCGCCCTCCCAGGTCTTGAGGAGGAGGCTGACGACGCCGCCGCCTGTCGAAAGCAGCAGCGACAGGATGAGGAGATAGAGCGCGGTCATGGGTTCTGCCCCTCCAGTGAGGCGAGCGGCAAATCCACGCCGCCGGCGGCGGCCGAGAACGCGCGCTTGGCGGCGTTGGCCCGCCCGACGGCGGCGTTGTCGACGGTGAAGAGGGCGTTGGTCGGGCAGACCCGCACGCAGGCCGGGCCGGCCCCGGTGGACTCGCAGAGGTCGCACTTCACGGCGACGCTGCGCACCCCGGTCTCCCACGCCAGCAGCGGGTCGAGCGCCGCCGAATGGGTCGGCGTCGCGGTGCGGATGCCGGCGACCCCGGCGATGCCGGTGCCGCTCGGCGTGATGGCACCGAACGGGCAGGCGAGCGCGCACATCTTGCAGCCGATGCAGGTCTTCTCGTCGAGCACGATGGCGCCACCGGCATGGGTGATGGCGTCGACCGGGCAGACCCGGGCGCACGGCGCGTCCTCGCAGTGGTGACAGAGGACGGGCGCGGTGCCGTCCGCCGTCCGCGTGACGGTCAGCCGCGGATGCGCCTGCATCCCCTCCCTTCTGTGCGCGTCGGTGCATGCGGCCATGCAGGTGTTGCAGCCGATGCACTTCCTTGGTTCAGCGATAACGAAGCGGTTCATTCCAGACCTCCGGATGCACGGGCGGAAGTGTCGTAACGGCCGAAACACCGCAAATCCGCCGGCTTTAAGCCGATAAGCAATCTTTATCGATCAATAAACATTGAATATACGTGGACACAACAGAGCTTTGCCGCCTGGAGATCCAAGCGGTGCGACAAAATGATCCAGTAAAGTCTATTGATTCTTGTCTTCTATGTTCGGGATAGCCGGACCTGTCGGCTGGTGTTGAAATTATGCCGACCGACATACGCTTGTCAACTGGACAGCAAAAAAAGATTGGCATATGGTTCTGGCGAATGGTGACCGAGCTAATCGCCAAAACGACTGAGGCCGCTTCTCCATATCCTTCAATCGACATGAGCAATTGAACGATACGGATCTCTGATCGAGTTTGATTACTTCAGCGGATCGGGGCATAAGCGAAATCGATCGGAACCGGCCAGGCACGGCCATCCACGGCGGAACGGCGCCGGCCGCGCTCCGGACGTCCCGGGCCGGCCGGCCCGCTCCGCGTCATGCGAAGGAGAGCGGAGGCGGCCGGCGGCCGGCGCGGTCCTTCGCGGATCGGGACCGACGTCCGGGCGCGCCAGGAAGGAGGGAACGACCGCCCGAGACAGCAATCCGTCCGCCGACCGGCGACATCTTCAAACAAGGACGACAGGAATGAACAGATTCGTTGCAGCAAACCCGAGCAAATGCATCGGCTGCCGCACTTGCGAGATCGCCTGTGTGCTTGCCCATTCCCAGGACGCGGGCGTCGAGGGGCTGTCGAGCAGCAGCTTCACGCCGCGCCTCAAGGTGGTCAAGACGGCGACCGTCAGCACCCCGGTGATGTGCCACCACTGCGAGGACGCGCCCTGCGTCAACGCCTGCCCGAGTCACGCCATCGGCTACCGGCAGAACAGCGTGCAGGTCGACCAGGAGCGCTGCCTGGGCTGCAAGAGCTGCATGATGGCCTGCCCGTTCGGCGCCATGGACGTGGTGACCGTGACGGCCGTCAAGCAGGTCGCCGGCATCAAGATGAGTCTCGGCGTCAAGGCGCAGGCCCACAAGTGCGACCTGTGCGTCGGCCGCGACGGCGGCCCGGCCTGCGTCGAGACCTGCCCGACCAAGGCCCTCTACGTCATGGACCGCGCCGCGGTGACGCAGACCCTGGCGCTGCGCCGCGAGCGCGCCGCCCTCGAAGCCGCCGAGATCGCGGTCTGATTCCCCGTTTGGACAACGAGGTGGAGACATGGAAAAGCATATGGCTGTCTGCCCGTACTGCGGGACGGGGTGCAAGCTCAACCTCCTGGTCGAGGGCGGCAAGGTGGTGGGTGCCGAGCCGTTGAACGGCGTCACCAACCAGGGCGAGCTCTGCCTGAAGGGCTATTTCGGCTACGACTTCATCAACGACACGAAGATCCTGACGCCGCGCCTGCGCAACCCGATGCTGCGGCGCAGCCGCGACGCCGCCTTCGAGGCGGTGTCCTGGGACGAGGCGATCGCCTACGCCGCCAAGCGGCTGTCCGAGATCAAGGCGAAGCACGGCCCCGACTCGATCATGATGACCGGCTCGTCGCGCGGCACCGGCAACGAGACCAACTTCGTCATGCAGAAGTTCGCCCGCGCGGTGATCGGCACCAACAACGTCGACAACTGCGCCCGCGTCTGCCACGCCCCGTCGGTGGCCGGCCTGATGCAGACGCTGGGCAACGGCGCCATGAGCAACTCGATCGGCGAGATCGAGGACACCAAGTGCATCCTGGTGTTCGGCTACAACGTCGCCGACAGCCACCCGGTGATCGCCCGGCGCATCATCAAGGCCAAGGAGCGCGGCGCCAAGATCATCGTCTGCGATCCGCGCAAGATCGAGACGGCGCGGCTCGCCGACCTGTACCTGCCGTTGAAGAACGGCTCGAACATGGCGCTGGTCAACGCCTTCGCCAACGTCCTGATCACCGAGGGGCTGTACAGCAAGGAGTACGTCGCCAACCACACCGAGGGCTTCGACGAATACAAGGCGATCGTCGCCAAGTACACGCCGGAGTACGTCGAGTCGATCACCGGCCTGGCCGCCGCCGACATCCGCGAGGCCATGCGCATCTACGCCGCCGCTCCCACCGCCACCATCCTGTGGGGCATGGGCGTCACCCAGTGGGGCCAGGGCGTCGAGGTGGTGAAGGGCCTGTCGGGCCTGGCGCTGCTGACCGGCAACCTGGGGCGCCCGAACGTCGGCGTCGGCCCGGTGCGCGGCCAGAACAACGTCCAGGGAAGCTGCGACATGGGCGTGCTGCCCAACGTCTTCCCCGGCTACCAGAGCGTGACCGACGCCAAGATCCGCGCCAAGTTCGCCAAGGCGTGGAGCGTGCCGAGCCTGCCCGAAAAGGTCGGCCTGAGCCTGACCGACGTGCCGCACATGGCCGAGACCGGCAAGCTCAAGGCCTTCTACATCATGGGCGAGGACCCGGCGCAGACCGAGCCCGACCTGGCGACGGTGCGCAAGGGCTTCGAGGCCCTGGACTTCATCATCGTCCAGGACATCTTCATGACCAAGACGGCGATGTTCGCCGACCTGATCCTGCCGGCGACGTCGTGGGGCGAGCACGAGGGCGTCTTCAGCTCGGCCGACCGCGGCTTCCAGCGCTTCAGCAAGGCGGTGGACGCCAAGGGCGACGTCAAGCACGACTGGGAGATCATCAGCCTGATCGCCACGGCGATGGGCTATCCCATGAAGTACGAGAGCACCAGGCAGATCTGGGACGAGCTGCGCGAGCTCTGCCCGCTCTACTACGGCGCCACCTACGAGAAGATGGAAGGGCTGGGCTACGTGCAGTGGCCGTGCCGCGACCTCGACTCGCCGGGCTCCCGGTATCTCTACGAGGGCAACGTCTTCCAGCGCCCGGGCGGCAAGGGGCTGCTGTTCGCCGCCGAATGGAAGCCGCCGGTGGATCAGGTGGACGAGCGGTTCCCGATGATCCTGTGCACGGTGCGCGAGGTCGGCCACTATTCCTGCCGCTCGATGACCGGCAACTGCGCCGCCCTGCAGACGCTCGCCGACGAGCCGGGCTACGTGACGATCAATCCCAAGGACGCCCGCAAGCTGGGCATCAAGGACCAGGAGCTGGTCTGGGTCGCGTCCCGGCGCGGCAAGGTCATCACGCGGGCCAACGTCACCGACCGCACCAACGAGGGTGCGGTGTACATGACGTACCAGTGGTGGATCGGCGCCTGCAACGAGCTGACCGTCCATCACGTCGACCCGACGTCGAAGACGCCGGAGTACAAGTACAGCGCCGTCCGCGTGGAGCCCATCGCCGACCAGATCTGGGCGGAGAACCACGTGCAGCAGGAGTATGCGACGCTGAAGGGTAAACTGAGCAACGCCGTGACGACGGCGGTCGCCAAGGTGCCGGAGTACGCCTGACGCGACGCTGTTCGTTACGGTCGTCGGAGCGGCTGCCCCTCTCCTCTCCCCGGGGGCAGCCGTTTCCGTCGCGCCCCCCTTGGGATGCGTGCCATGCATGAACTGACCATCTGCCAGGCCCTGCTCGACCGGATCGCCGAGGAGCGCGCCGCCCGCGCGTTCCACCGGGTGGTGCGCGTCCGCGTGGAGGTCGGCCGCTTCGGCTGCCTGGAGCCCGACTCGCTGCGCTTCGCCTTCGACGTGATCAGCCGCGACACCTTCATGCAGGGTGCCGTCCTGGAGATCGACGAACCGCCGGGCCGGGCGGTCTGCCTGGACTGCGGCGCCGCCGTGGAGGTCGACTCGCGCCTGGCCGCCTGCCCGGTCTGCCAGGGCCTGCGCCTCGACCCGACCGGCGGCGATTCCCTGCGCTTCATCGAGATGGAAGTGGCCTGAGCGGCCCGCCCCTAAACGGCCCAACGAGGAGAGCCCCCATGTGCATCGCCCTGCCGGTCCAGATCGTCGCCGTGACCGACCCGCGCGCGCCGTCGGTGGCCGTGCAGGGGCGCCACGGCCGCGACGAGGTCAGCGCCGCCCTGGTCGCCCCGCCCGGCGGCGACGCCTCGGCGCTGCTCGGCCGTTGGGCGGTCGTCCATGCCGGCTTCATCCTGTCGCTGCTGGACGAGGCGGACGCCCGGTCGCGCCTCGCCGTGTTCGCCGCCATGGACGGCGAGGACGGCGGTACCGGCGATCTGCGCACCGGCGATGGCGATGCGGATGACGACGCCTGACGCCTCGAGCGGGATCGCTCCAGGTGAGTCCACCTGGAGCGATCCCGCTCGAGCCGGACGGCCTAGGCGGGACGGATGGTCCCATTCCCGCTTTCACCCCGTGCGTGCTATGGGTTTCAATGACGTAAGCCGTGGCTGAGAGCTGGGCCCATGCAGGAAAAGCTGGAATTTCTGATCGCCCTCTCGAAGGAGAAGCATTTCGGGCGGGCGGCCCAGGTCTGCGGCGTCTCGCAACCGAACCTGTCGGCGGCGATCAAGCAGCTCGAAGCGCTGCTCGGCGTGCCGCTGGTCGACCGCGGCGCCCGCTTCATCGGCTTCACCGCCGAGGGCGAACGGGTGCTGGAATGGGCGCGCCGCATCGTCGGCGACTACCAGGCGATGCACGCCGACATCGAGACCATGAAGCGCGGCCTGACCGGCAGCCTGCGGATCACCGCCGTGCCGACGGCGCTGCCGCTGGTGTCGCGCCTGACCGCGGCCTTCTGGTCGCTGCATCCCGGCATCAAGCTGTCGATCGCCTCGCACAGCTCGACCGAGATCCTGTCGCGGCTGGAGAACCTGCAGGCCGACGCCGGCATCACCTATCTCGACAACGAACCCCTCGGCCGGGTCGACGAGGTCCCGCTCTACCGCGAGCGCTACCATCTCGTCACCTCGGTGACCTCCCCGCTGGGCGCCCGCGACACGGTGACGTGGGACGAGGTCGCCGACCAGCCCCTGTGCCTGCTCACCCAGGACATGCAGAACCGCCGGATCATCGACCGCGTCTTCGCCGAGGCCGGGGTGAACGCCGAACCCAAGCTGGAGTCCAACTCGATCATCGTGCTGGAGACCCACCTGATCACCGGCATGTGGTCGACGATCATGCCGAAGATCATGGCCGATTCTCTGCTGATGCCGCCGACCATCCGGGCCATCCCGATCGTCGCGCCCGAGGTCAGCACCCTGATCGGCCTGGTGGTCGCCAAGCGCGACCCGCAGCCGCCGCTGACGGCGGCGCTGATCGCCGACGCCCGGCGCCTGGCGCCGCAGCTCGCCGCGATGGCCTGAACGGCCCCGCTCGCACGACGGCCGCCCGAAGGCGTCGGGCGGGTTTCGCGGTTCCCGGATCAGAAGTTCGCCTGCTCCGCCTCGAGATAGGCGAGGCTGACGTATTTGCCGATGTTGCCGTCCCAGCCCTTGGTCTCGGCGGCGCGCGAGGCGACCCGCGGGTCCGCCAGCACCGCCGCCTTGGCCTCCTCCATGCTGCGGCCGGCCGCCACCGCCGCGGCGCAGGTCTCGTAGATGCCCTCGAACAGCGCGCGCTGCCAGGCGAGGACACCGGGGCCCGGCACGCCGTGGCCGGGCAGCCAGACCTCGGTGTCGCTGTTGGCGCGCAGCGCGTCCATGGTCTCGAAGGTGCCGACGTAGGAACCGTCGTCCATGTTGGCGATGCGCCGGTCCATCAGCACGTCGCCGACGCACATCACCCGGTCCTCCACCACCTCGACGCAGACGTCGGCCGGCGTGTGGGCGCGGCCGTAATGGTGCAGGCGCAGGCGGACGTCGCCCAGCGACAGCTCGTCGCCGTGCGCCACGTCCCGGTTGGGCGGGACGATCCGCGTGCCGGCCGTGGCCTGGTTCGTCCACTTGACCATGGCGCCCTGCCAGAAGCTGCCCTCCACGCCCTCGACCGCCTCGCGGGTCTGCGGGTGGGCGTAGCGCGGCAGATCCGCGCCGTACGCCTCGACGAAGGCGTGGTTCCCCAGCCAGTGGTCGCCGTGATAGTGGGTGTTGACGATGCCGACGACCGGCTTGTCGGTGACCGTGCGCAGCCGGCGGATCGCCATCTCGCCGATCTGCAGCGACGCGCCGGAATCGACGACGACGACGCCCCCCGCCCCCACCACGAAGGTGACGTTGGCCATCATCCCCTGGTTCTGCGGCGTCGGGAAGCCGTCCGGCGACGGGATGACGTAGACGTGCGGGCTGATGCGGCGGACCGGAAGGTCCGGCACCGGCGGCCCCTTGACGAAGGCCTCGACGTCGGCGGCCAGCGCGCCGACCGCCGTGCCGTCGAACAGGCGCGCCACCGCGCCGGCCGCCGCGGCGAGCACGGCGCCGCCGAGGACGCGGCGGCGGATCATGATGCCCATGTCCCCTCCCCTACGGTTCATTGCGCCACTCATTGCGCCACGGCGGCCGGCCGGCCGAGCAGGCCGCCCGACGGACGGTCGACGAGGATGTCGGTCAGCACCGCGCCGATCCACATCGACCACAGCACCAGCCACGCGGTGAGCACGAAGATCGAGGCGCCGGACACGCCGGCGCCGACGGCGCAGCCGCCGGCCAGCACGCTGCCGAAGCCCATCAGGCAGCCGCCGATGATGTAGCGGCGCATCGACGAGCCGTCCCGGAAGCCTTCCAGCTTCAGCTCGCGCGCCAGCAGCCCGGCGAGGAAGGAGCCGGCGAAGACGCCGGGGATGAGGCCGGTGTCGAAGGTCCAGCGCCCTCCCGGCGGCGACAGCACGAGCATCAGGAAATCGGCCGACGGGGCGGTGAAGCTCAGGGAATGGACGGCCACCGGCTCGAAGGCCGAGGCGGCGGTGCGCCAGGTGAACCACCAGGCGGCGGCGACCGTCAGCCCCACCCCCATGCCGCCCAGCCCCATCCAGACGGAAACGCGGTTGCGCCGGGCGATCACCACGCCGGCCGCCAGCCAGCCGAGGCCGAACAGCAGCGCGCCGCCGTGGCCGACCCCGGTCACCGCCAGCAGGTCGCGCTGGTGGGCGTCGATCGTCCACAGCGCGTTGATGGCCGAGCGCGCCGGCGACAGCGCCCCCACGGTCGCCGCCTGCGCGGCCACCGCGAACACCAGCCCCGACAGCAGGGCCCGCAGGTTGCCGGTCGCCGACAGCACCAGCATGCGGCTGGCGCAGGCGCGGGTCAGCGTCATGCCGCAGCCGAACATCAGGCCGCCGATCACCGCCCCCGACAGGCTGCCCGCGTTGTTGAGCTGGCGCACGCTGCCGGTGTCGAACAGGCCGAGCAGGATCAGCCCCTGGGTGGCGATCAGGGCGGTGGAGAAGGCGAGCAGCCACACCGCCAGCCGGTCGCCGAGGCGGCCGTGCGCCACCTCCAGGGTCGACGCGCGCAGGCAGAAGCGCGAGCGCTGCGCCAGCGCCCCGAACAGGCCGCCGACCAGCAGCCCGCCGAGCGCGACGAACCATTCCTCGCCGAGGAGGTCCATGAAGCCGTCGAACGTCACCGCCTGCGCTCCCCGCGCTCAGGGTTTGATGTACGCGTAGTGGTCGCGCGTCTGCAGCTGGGTGATGCGGACGACGCCGGACGGCGTGAACTCGGCCTCCAGCACGAACGCGTCCTTGTCCAGCTTGCGCCGGCCGATGGTGATCTCGCACACCTCGAAGTGCACGCCGCGCGCCTTGAGATCGGCGATCAGCGGGGCGTACTCGATGTCGTTCTTGGCGTCCTTCGCCCCTTCCAGCAGGAGATCGATGCCGTCGGCGTGGGTCACCACGCGGACCTCGGTGTCGGGCGCCACGTCGAGATGGTTGCGGATGTTGCGCAGCGCCTTGGTGCCCTGCACGGCGGCGTCGTCGATGTGGTAGACCACCTTGTCCTGGGCCTGGGCCACGACCGGCACGCCGATCAGCAGCAGGACCGGCAGCAACAGGCGGGCGAGACGGCGGATGATGCTCATGGTGGATCCTTTTCCGGTGCGGCGCCGCTCGGGGCCGTTCAGCGCAGGTAGGCCTTGCCCTCGTCCATCGCGTAGGTCCATGGCAGGCCGGCGTTCTTCCAGCCGTTGACGGTGCGCCGGCCGTCCTTGTCGAGGTCCCCCTCGAAGCCGTCGACCACCGAGTAGACCATGGTGTAGCCGGCCTTGCGGAGCAGGTCGGCGGCGCGCGCCGAGCGGTCGCCCGACCGGCACATGACGATCACCGGCGCGCCGCGGTCCAGCCCGCGCTGCTCCAGGCGCGCCGCCACCGCCGCGACGAAGTCGGAGTTGAGCGCCAGCTTGTAGCGCTTGTTCGCCGCGTCCCAGGTCACCGGCTCCTCGAGGTCGGCATAGGGGATGTTGGCGTCCGTCACCGTGGGCGAGCCGAGGAACATGAACTCGCCCCTGGTGCGGACGTCGATGAACAGCACGCCGTCGCCCCGCTCCGTCTTCATGGCGAACGCCTCGGGCGCGCCGAGATAGAGCCCGGCCTCGGTGCGCTTGGCCTGCGGCACGGCGGCCGTGTCGACCGGCTGGTAGGAGCCGGCCAGGGCGGGCGCCGCGACCAGCAGGGCGGCGAGCGCGAGCCACGTCTTCATCATGGGACCTCCTGCGTGCGCGGGGGCCGGCCGGTTCAGGCGGCCAGGCCGGGGTTGCCGTCGACGCCCTTCAGCGTCGGCAGGTTGAGCGCCGGCGGCCGGACGGTCTTCTGCGCCCGCAGGTGGCGGGCGACGACCTCCCAGACCGGATCGCCGCCGGCGTCGCGCGCCTGCTCCGACACCGGCGCCCAGCCCGCCACCTTGTAGGTCTTTCCGGCCTCCACGGGCTGGCCGCGCAGGGTCATGTCGGCGATGCGCCGGCCGGCGGGAGCCGAGGGGTCGCAGGAATAGGCGAGGCCGCCGACGCGCACCATGTCGCCGCCCTGCTGGTAGTAGGGGTCGGGGTTGAACAGGTTGTCGCAGACGTCCTCGAGCACCGTCTTGATCTGCTCCCCCGTCATCGCGTTGAGGGTGACGTAGGGATAGGTGATGGCGGTCTGGTCCAGCAGGTTCTCCATGGTGATCGCCTGCCCCGGCAGGATCGTCGTGCCCCAGCGGAAGCCGGGGGAAAAGGCGATCTCCGCATCCTGCTCGGCCATCAGGGCGTCGAGGATGAGCTGGTCGAAGCTGCCGTTGAAGTTGCCGCGCCGGTACAGCAGCCCCTCGCTGACCGCCAGCACCTCGCCCAGCCGGTCCTCGTAGGGTGCGCGCACCTTGGTGATGAGCGCGTCCATCTCGGGATCGGCGGGCAGCAGGTTGGCGAACACCGGCATCAGCGCGTAGCGGAAATCGCTGACCCGGCCGTCCCGCACGTCGAGGTCGAGGACGCCGAGGAACTTGCCGTTGGAGCCGGCGTTGGTGACCAGCGTCCGGCCGGACGGGTTCGCCACGATCGTCGGCGCCGGCATGCCGTCGTGGGTGTGGCCGCCGAGGATGGCGTCGATGCCGGTCACCCGCGAGGCCATCTTGAGGTCGACGTCCATGCCGTTGTGGGAGATCACCACGACCACCGCGGCGCCGGCGGCGCGGGCGTCGTCGACCGTCTTCTGCATCTCCTCCTCGCGGATGCCGAAGGTCCAGTCGGCCACCATGTAGCGGGGGTTGGCGATCGGCGTGTAGGGGAAGGCCTGGCCGACCACCGCCACCTTGACCCCGTTGACCGCGCGCAGGGTGAAGGGCTTGAACACGTCGTCGCCGAAGTCGGCGGTCTTGATGTTCTGGGCGACGATCTCGACGTGCCCGGCGAAGTCCTTCTCGGCCACCTCCTGCACCCGCTCCTGCCCGTAGGTGCATTCCCAGTGCAGGGTCATGATGTCGACGCCCAGCAGCTTGGCCGCCTCGACCATGTCCTGCCCCTGGGTCCACAGCGCCGTGCCCGAGCCCTGCCAGGTGTCGCCGCCGTCGAGCAGCAGGGCTCCCGGCCGGTTGGCCCGCACCCGCTTGACCAGGGTCGCCAGATGGGCGAAGCCGCCCACCTTGCCGTAGAGCGGCGCCAGGCGTTCGAAGTCGACGCTGGTGAAGGCGTGCGCCTCGGGCGTGCCGGCCTTGACGCCGAAATGCTCGAGGAACCGCCCGGCGACGAGGTGCGGCGCGCGCCCGGCCATGTCGGCGATGCCGAGGTTGACGCTCGGCTCGCGGAAATAGATCGGCTTGAGCTGGGCGTGGCAGTCGGTGATGTGCAGCAGCGACACGTTGCCGAAGGCCGGGGCGTCGTAGAAGGCGGCGGCCGCCGCCTCGGCGCGGGCCAGCCCGGCGGGCAGGACCATGCCGGTGGCGGCGGCGGCGGACAGGACGTGGAGGAACTCGCGACGGTTCATGGAACGGGCCTCGGTTGCCGGTGGACGGGTGTTGACCGGCCGGCGGTTACTGGTTGACCGGGGACTGGGGATCCAGCAGCAGCGCCATGACGTCCTTCATCTGCGCCTCGCTGAGGATGCCCATGTGGCCGGCACGCGGCATGTTTGAGCAGGCGTTGTTGGACTTCGCGTTGTAGATCTTGGCCCAGGTCGCCCTCATGACCTCCTCGTCGGCGCCGCGGATCTTGCCGTAATTGTAGAGGCTGGGGCCGATGGTGCCGTAGGAGATCTCCTCCGAGGTGATCTGGTGGCAGTTGTAGCAGTTGCCGCCGTTGACCTGGTCGGCCTTGTCGGTCCAGGTGTTGCCGCGGCCGCTCTGGGCGATCGCCTCGCCCGACTTCCAGTCGCCCAGCCATTTGCCGTCGGCCGGCCACTTGACGGTCGCCAGGTTGGCCTTCTCGATCTGCTCCCGGCGTGCCGCCGACGCCGGACTCGACGCGGCATCGGGGTCGGAGCAGAAGGTCTGGGTCTCGTCCTGCTTCAGCCGGTCGAGCTTGACGATGCCCTTCTCCTTGAAGCTGGTCTTCAGCATCCGCTCGAAGGCGGCGTCGTCGGCGCCGGGTCCCCAGGACGACGGCTGCGACTGCGCCAGGGCCGGGCCGCCCGCCAGGAGGACGGCGGCGGCGAGGAACGCGGTGCGGATCATGACGGCCTCCTTCAGCGCTTGATTCCGGGGGTCTGCATGATCGCCCCGTTGGAGTTGGCGGCGATGTACATGGACAGGGCGATGGTCGCCTCGGACGCGTAGACCGGCTCGGGGAAGCGCTGCTGGCGGAAGCAGTCGTTGAGGCGCTGCTGCATCGACCACATCTGGCCGTTGCTGACGCGGTAGGCCGGCCAGGTGGTCCAACCCGCCGCCGCACCTTCGGCGCTGGGGATGTAGGGCAGGTTCTGCATGCGGATGCGCGTGCCGTCCTGCCCGTGGCAGGTGGCGCAGGCGAAGTCGTACGGGCCGCCCTGGTAGAAGAACAGGCGCTTGCCCAGCTCGTACATCGCCTTCTCCTTGGGGTGCGCCGGCGCGACGGCCACCGGCACCTCCCGCGACTGCCCGGAGATGTAGGCGGAGAGCGCGGTCAGCTCCTCCTTGGCCGGGTCCTTGAACGATGCCGCGACGTAGGCCTTGGGGTCCTTGCCCTGCAGCGTCTCCATGCAGGTGAGCAGGCGCGATTCCAGGTCCTGCACCCGGTCGGTGTCGGCGAAGTAGCGCGGGAGGTGGGCGTAGGCGCCCTGCACCACGCCGGCGCCGAGGCCGAGGTCGCACCGCTCCAGCGACGCGTTCTTGGGCCCGGACGGCGTCGTCCACAGCTCCTCGCCGGTCATCTCGTACAGCTCGGCCGGGTTGCCGTCCTGCAGAGCCTCGCGGTAGGCGTCGATGCCTTCCTGCACCTTGTCCTGGGCGTGGACGGCCGGCGCGGCGAAGGCCGCGACGGCGACGAACGCCGCCATCCCCATGCTTGCGCGGTTCATGATTCCTCCCGGATGCCTGTCGTTCTTGTCGCAAGGGCGCCGGCGGGCGGCGCCCCCGCGTCAGGTCACGGTCGCCTCGTCGGTGCGGGTGTCGCCCTTGTTGTCGACCCAGGTGATGGTGACCTTGTCGCCCGCCTGGCCGCCCTTCACCTTGAAGGCGAGGTACGGGTTCTTGGAGACGGACGGCCCCCACTGCGCCTGCAGGACGGTCTTGTCGCCCAGCTTGGCGGTGACCTCGTTGATGAACCAGGCCGGGACGACGGCGCCGCTGGCGTCCTTGCGCTGGCCGGTCTCCATCTCGTGGTTCATCAGGACCTTGATCTCGGTGACGCCGTCCTTCGAGGCGGCGCGGATCTTCATCGGCTTGCCCATGTCGGTGCTCCTCTTCTCTCGCCTCAGCCGCCGCAGCCGCCCAGCGTGACCTTGATTTCCTTGGACGTCGTGTAGAACTTGCCGTCCGCCTTCACCAGGACGTGGACGTTCGACGTCTGGCCCATCTTGATGCGCGCGGTGACGTCGGGGACGGTGTCGGGGCCGAGGTCGAAGGCGGCCGCCAGCATGTTCGGGTTCTTCTCGACCAGGATGGCGATGCGCTCGGTCTTGGGCAGCTTGCTGACCGCCTGGACCGGCACCACGGCGCCGTTCTCGGCGATGTCGGAGGCGATGATCTGCACGTCGCCGCTGTCGGCGGGCGAATCGGCGCCCAGCGCCTTCAGCGCGTCGCCCATGGTCTTGGCCTCGAAGGCCGCCTTGTCCCAGTTGGCCAGCGCGGCGCGCGGGACGACGATCCCCGCCGCCGCCAACGCCCCCAGGAGCGTGAGCACCCGCCGGCGCTCCATCGGTTGCTGCATCATGGTTCGATTTCCTCCTCGATGGGTCAGTTGCCCGGCGCGCCCGCCAGGATCCACTCGACGAGCGTCTTCACGTCGTCGTCCTTCAGCTCGGCCTGGGGCGGCATCGGCACGTCGCCCCACACCCCGTCGCCGCCCTCCTTCACCTTGGCGATCAGCGCCTGGGTGCTGTCGGTCCCGCGGTACTTCGCGGCGATCTCGCCGTAGCTCGGGCCGACGATGCGGCTGTCGATGCCGTGGCAGGACAGGCAGCCGGAGCGCTCCGCCAGGTCGTGCGGCGTCGGTCCGGCGTCGGCGGTCTCCGCCTCCTCGGGGCCGGTGCGCTGGCCGCGGACCGGGCCGACGATGCGGTTCTGGGCGGCGAGGTTGCCGTGCGACCCCTCGGCGTGCTCGGGCAGGCGCGAGACCAGCTCGACCGTCGGCTTGCAGTTCTTCATGCAGGCCGCGTTGGCGGTGTCGGGCGTCGCCGCGCCGAACGCCGCGCCGGGCCACAGGGCGTGCGCCGTGGTCATGCCGTCGCGGTTGGGCATCCGCGCCTGGACGTCGCGGATCGTCTGGTCGCTGAGCACGAAGTCCTCGGGCACGATCTCGGCGAGGTTCAGCAGATAGGCCAGCACCGCGTAGACGTCGTCGTCGCTGAGCGACTTCGGCGCGTTCCACGGCATGGCGCGGCGGATGTAGTCGTAGAGCGTGGAGACCGTCGCCACCTTCATGAAGGTGGTGCGCTGCGGGTAGTCGGTCCGCTTCAGGTTGGCGACGTGGCCGCGCTCCATGTCCTCGGCCGTGGTGCCGCCCACCAGGGGCGTGAAGACGCTGTTGCTCTCGCCGAAGATGCCGTGGCAGCTCTCGCACTTCCCTTCCCAGATCTCCATGCCGCGCTCGACGGTCCCGGAGCCCGGCGGCAGGCCGGCGAAGTCCGGCCCGACGTCGATGTCCCAGGCCTTGAGCTCGCCCGGGGTGGCGGGACGGCCGATGCCGGAGAAGTCGTCGGCGGCGAGCGCCGGCACGGCCGTGACCAGCAGGCCGGCGAGAAGGGCCGCTTCAAAGGATCTGGACATTGCTCACGTCCCCGCTCTCGGCGACCTGCCAGGACTGGATCGCGTTGTTGTGGTAGATCGAGCGCGAGCCGCGCACGCCGCGCAGCTGCCCGTAGCTCGGCTGGACGTAGCCGGTCTCGTCGGTGGCCCGCGACTGCAGGAGCGCCGGCCGGCCGTCCCACCGCCAGGGCACGCTGAAGCGGGTCAGGCACTTGGAGAGGAGCGGCGTCTGCAGGGTCGCCTCGACCCAGTTGATGCCGCCGTCGAACGACACGTCGACCCGCGCCACCTTGCCGCGCCCCGACCACGCCAGGCCGGTCACCGTGAAGAAGCCCTTGTCCAGCAGCGTCTGGCCGCCGGACGGGGTGGTGATCACCGACTTGCACTCCTGGATCGAGGTGTACTGCCGGTGCTGCCCGTCGGGCATCAGGTCGACGTAGTGGATCGCCTCGTCCTTGGCGGCGTAGGGGCGGTCGCCCACCTCGATCCGGCGCAGCCACTTCACCCAGGACACGCCCTGCACGCCGGGCACCACCAGGCGCAGGGGATAGCCGTTCTCCGGCCGCAGCATCTCGCCGTTCTGCCCGTAGGCCACCAGCACCTCGCCGGACAGCACCAGCTCGATGGGGATGGTCCGGGTCATCGACGAGCCGTCGCCGCCTTCGGCGAGCACGAACTTCGCCGCCTTCAGGTCGGCGCCGCAGTCCTCCAGCAGGGTGCGCAGCGGCACCCCGGTGAACTCGCTGCACGACAGCATGCCGTGGGTGTACTGCACCGTGGGGACGGCGACGTTGCCCCATTCCATCCCGGTGTTGGCGCCGCACTCGATGAAGTGCATGCGCGACACCGACGGCAGCCGCATCAGATCGTCGAGCGTGTAGACCTTGGGCCGCCCGACGAGCTCCGGCCGCGCGCCGTTGACCATGAAGCGGTGCTTGGTGGGATCGATGTCGTGCCAGCCCTGGTGGTGCCGCTCGAAATGCAGGCCGGACGGCGTGATGATCCCGAACAGGCCCTGCAGCGGGGCGAAGGAGACGCTGGCGGCGGCGACCTGGGTCAGGCCGGGGCTCTGGCGGCGCGCCAGCCCGCGCTCGTACTTGGAGGGCATGCCGTAGGGGTTGGCCGCCACCGGCTGGCCGAGGCTGCTGCCCCAGGGCGTCGGCTCCAGGATGTTGGCGTCGCCGTCGGCCGCCAGGGCGCGGCCGCCCGCGCCGGCGGTGGCGGCGGCGACGGTGGCGGCGCTCGCCGCGAGGAAGCTGGCGCGCAGGAAATCGCGCCGTCCCTTGCTGACGAGCTGGACCTGCTCCTTGGTGAGAAAGTTTTCGGGGGCCCGCCGCAGACGTCCGGAAGACAAGTCCGCGCCGGGGTCAAGCAGGTCGGTGCGGGGAATCGCCCCGCCCATAGGCCGCAACCTGGTCATTTCCATCCCTGTCCTAGCCGGTCGGCACCGCAAATCTCTTACCCGTGAAACTATAGGGAATACGAGCAATCCGCGCCAACCGGGTAGAACCCGGTGCCAACCCAGGGTTTTCCCGGGGTCCTATGACGTTTTCTATGACGAACGGCCGGGCGTGACCCGGTCAGGCCAGGGTCACGCCGTCGGGAGCAAGCATCATCCGCGCAAGTTCCGCGACGGATTTGGCGCGCATCTTCTCCATGGCCATCTGCCGGTGGCCTTCGACGGTCTTGATGGAGATGTTGAGCGCCGCGGCGATCTCCTTGTTCTGCTTGCCGTCGAGGACCAGGGTCAGCACCTCGCGCTCGCGCCGGCTGAGCTGGGCGAGGCGCGCCTGGACCACCTCGTGGCCGGCGCTGCGCTCCAGGATCAGGCGGCACTTGCGGATGGCGGCGTTCACCGCGTCGAGGAGGGCCTGGTCCTTGTAGGGCTTCTCGATGAAGTCCTCCGCCCCGGCCTTCAGGGCGGCGACCGCCAGCGGCACGTCGCCGTGGCCGGTGACGATGACGACCGGCCGCTTGCAGCCCTCCTGCTTGAGATGGCGCAGCAGCTCGATGCCGCTCATGCCGGGCATGCGGATGTCCATCAGGATGCAGCCGGGGCGCAGCGGCGGCTGCAGCCAGGACGAGCGCAGGAAGTCCTCGGCCGAGGCGAAGGTCTCGCAGGGGATGCCGACCGAGGCGAGCAGGTAGGCGACCGAGGTCCGCATCCCCTCGTCGTCGTCGACCACCAGGACCATGGGGGTGTCCGTCATCATGTCTCCTCCTCGGCCGGCGGCAAGATGAATCGCATGGTCAGCCCGCCGCCCGGATTGGCCGCCGCCCAGATCCGGCCGCCGTGCCGCTCGACGATGGTCCGGCAGATCGCCAGCCCGAGTCCGAGCCCGTCCGGCTTGGTGGTGTAGAAGGGCTCGAACATCCGCGCCGCTCCCTCCGCCGGGATGCCCGGGCCGTCGTCGCGCACCGCCACCTCGACCATGCCGCCGGACGCGGCGGTGCGCACGGCCACGGCGCCGCGGCCGACGTCGAGGGTCGCGTCGACGGCGTTCTGCAGGAGGTTCAGCAGCACCTGCTGCAGCTCCGCCTTGTCCGCCCGCACCGTCGGCAGGGCGGCGGCGAGGTCGGTGTGGATGGGAACGCCCCGCGGCGCGCCGAACAGGGACAGTGTCTCGACCACCACGGCGTTGAGGTCGACGGCCGAGCGCTGGGCGTCGCGGCGGCGCACGAAGCCGCGGGTGCGCTGGATGATGGCGGTCGCCCGCTCCGCCTGCTGCGCCACCGCGCCGGCCCCCTGCCGGAGCATCGCCAGGTCCGGCTCCCTGGCGTCGAGGATGCGGCTCATGCCGTGGGCGTAGTTGGCGATGGCCCCCAGCGGCTGGTTGAGTTCGTGGGCGATGTTGCTGGCCATCTCGCCGACGATGCCGAGGCGGGAGAGCTGGTCGCGCTCCTCGCGCAGGCGCAGCGCGGCCGCCTCGGCCCGCTCGCGCTCGGCGATCTCGCGCTCCAGCTCGCGGGTGCGCCGGCGCACCAGCACCTCGACGCGGGCGGCGTGGACGACCCACCACGCCACGGCGGCGGCGACCGCCACCAGCCACTGCCAGTTCCGCCGGATCAGCTCGTCCAGGCCGGGCGCGGTGCGCGGATAGGGACCGATGTGCAGCGTGCGGAACAGCTCGTGCACCGAGGTGTAGTCGAGCGGCGCCGTCCAGGTCTTGCCGTCGGTCTGCGGCATGGTCAGGAGCGCCGCCGCCACCCGCCGCGCCAGGTCGCGCGGCGCGTGCGGCACCCGCGCGAACGGCCAGTCGGGATAGAGCCGGGACGACAGGCGGCACGGCAGCTCCGCGGCCGGGCGCTCGTCCAGCACGGCGAACTCGCCGGGGACGACCCGGCCCTGGGCCTCCAGCTCCTCCAGCAGGCAGGTGCGGACGATGCCGGCGTCGGCCTCGCCGTTGCGGACGGCCTCGACGACGCCCTCCATGGGGAAGTCCACCAGGGTCAGCGCGCGCAGGTCGGAGAACGGCCGGACGCCGGCCTCCTCCATCTCCCGCCAGGCGATCTGGAAGCCGCCGAAGGCGTCGGTGGAGACGGCCGCCATCGTCTTGTCCCTGAGGTCCTTCAGCCCGGCGATGTCCCGGCGGTCGGCGCGGCGGATCACCGTCGACCCCACCGCCGCCATGGGCGAGCCCACGGGCGCGACCTCGACGGTGGCGATCCGCGTCACGGCGAAGCGCGCTTCGAGGGTCACGTAGTTGCCGGGATTCGTGATGACGAAGTCGACCTCCCGGCCGGACACCGCCATCACCATGCCGGGAAGGTCGAGAGGCACCATCGTGAACCGGTGGCCGTCCACGGTCCGGTTGAGATAGGCCAAGGTCGGCTCCCAGTCCCGGGCCGCCCGCTCCGACCCCTGGTAGGCGAGCACGCCGACCCGCACCACGCCCGTCTCCGCACGGGCGCCGCCGCCCCACAGGCCGACGACGAACAGAAGGCACAGCCAGCGCAACATCGGCTGCAGTATAACGCACTTTGCGGACTGTCAGCGCAGCAATCTGTCGCACCGGCATCCCGCGGGACGCGGCGATGCGTATCGCGTGTTTTTCCTTCTCCGCGCGCCACGCCGGGCAACGGTTCCCGTCACGGTCGACTTGACCGCACGTCCCTCGTGTCGGAAGATGGGCCGCCGGTCGATACCGGAGGAGGAACGCATGGGCTCCTCGGCTTCTCGGAAACGCGTTCCCCGGCCCGCTCCGGCCGGATCATCCTCGTCCACCCCGCGACCCGCCACACCCGGTGTGATCCTGCTGCGGCCCGCCGGTCCGATCAGGTCGCCGACGCGCACGCCGCCAGCACCGCCCACCCGGTTCCCGGCGCAGCCCTCCCTTCAGGCGAAGCCGGCCGGCCGGCCCACCGCCGCGCCGGGGCCGCCGCCGACCCGTTTCGCCGCGCCGCCCAACCTCCCGGCCCGGCCGACCGGTGCGCCCCCCGTGGCGCCGCCGCCGGTCGCACGGCCCCACGCCAACACGCCCGTGCAGGCGAAGCCCGCCCGGCAGGCCAACGGGGCACCGCGATTCCTGCCCCGGGTGCCCCCGCCGACCGTGCGACCGCACCCGGTCGCCGCCGCGCCCGGGGTGCTGCAGCGCGCCGCGGCGGTGGAGGTGCACATGGACGCCACGGCGCTGGCACGGTTCAAGCTCTCGGGAAACCGGGGAGGGACCCTGGACGCGCTCACCCGCGCGACGAAGATCAAACTCCTCCGCGGGACTCACGCCTTCTCGCCCAGCACCGTCGTTCGCCTCGCCGGCCCGGAGTTCCCGGTCGAGGCGTGGGCGACCAAGGATGGGACGGTGGTGTACTACGCGGGGTTGCTCAGCGTCCAGCGATTCCACCAGTATTACAGCTACCTCAGGCAGCTCGGCTTCGAGGACAAGATCGAGCAATACCTGGACGACGACGAAGCCGAGGAGGCGCTGCCGGCGGACATGGTGAGCGCCGCCCTGGAACCCTGGGCCGACTATCTCTCGAAATTCCCCCACGTCCCGGTCCATCTGTCCATCATGCCGTTTTCCATGATCGATGCGATGGGGGGACACAACGGACTGCAGATCCTGTCCTGCGAGCGGCCGTTCTGCATCGCCTATCAGGCGACGCGCGACCGGTCGAAGCAGGTCCTGCACCTCATCGTCGACATCGCCTGGGCGCACGGCGAGATCGCCGGCCTCGTCGTGACGGCGCTGCGGGAGGAGGGCATCCGGCCGAGCGCCGTCAACCTCCACGGCATCTGCGGTTCGCTCACGCCGGCGGTCGGCCGCGACACGATGGTCGTCCCGTCGACCCAGGTGGTGCCGGCCAGCTCCGGCCTGGCTCCGGTGTCCCTGCCCCACAACCAGTTCAGCAGCGCCGTGCCCCGCGGTCCCGACCAGCCGACGGTCTTCCACACCGGCGAACACGGGCACGTCTACAGCCTTCTCGAGGAAACGCCGTCCACCGTCGGCCGGCTGCTCGACAAGGGCGTCCACACCCTGGAGATGGAGTCCTATTTCCTCGCCAGGGCCTTCGCGAAGCACGGCATGCCGGGCACGTTCCGGATGGCGTTCACCGTCAGCGACGTCGTGACGTCGGCCCACGAGAACATGACGGTGCCGGCCGAGCGGAGCGACGCGTCGTGGCGCCGGCGAACGGCCCGCAACCAGCACGTCCTCAACCAGTTCTTCCCGACGCTGTAAGCGGCGGCGGGCCCGGCACGGCGTTCACAGCAGGCGCGGCAGGGTGACCCGCACCCGCAGGCCGCCGCGCAGGCGGTTGATCAGCTCGATACGGCCCTGGTGGGCGTCGACGATGGACTTGACGATGGCCAGGCCGAGGCCGCTGCCGCCGGTCTGGCGGTTGCGCGAGGGCTCCAGCCGGACGAAGGGCTTCATCACGTCGGCGAGACGGTCCTCCGGAATGCCGGGACCGTCGTCGACGATGTCGACGATCACGTCCTGGCTGTCGGCGTGGACCGAGACCTCGGCGCGCACGCCGTACTTCACCGCGTTCTCGATGAGGTTGGCGAAGGCCCGGCGCAGGCTGCGCGGCCGGCCGCGCAGCAGCAGCGGCCGGTGCTGGTCGAAGCTGACCCGCCCGCCGGCCCCGCCGAAGACGGTGCGGACCGTCTCGAACTCCAGCGGCGCCGGCGCGGCGAAGTCGACCGGCAGGCCCATGTCGGCGTAGTCGTCGCACAGGCTCTGCAGCAGGCTGGAGAAGGACACCACCTCGACCTCCTCGCGCATCACGTCCTCGACGAGGAAGTCGAGGATCGAGGCGATCATCGCCTGCATGTCGTCGAGGTCGGACAGGACCTTGGCGCGCAGCGCCTCGTCGTCGATGAACTCGGCGCGCAGGCGCAGGCGCGTGACCGGCGAGCGCAGGTCGTGGGAGATCGCGGCGAGCAGCCGCGTGCGCCCCTCCAGCAGGTCGCAGAGGGCGACCCGGGTCTGGTACATGGCGTCCGCCAGCGTCTCCACCTCCAGCGGTCCCCGGCGCGGCAGCGGCTCGGGCTTCAGCGGGTCGTTCGCCCGGGCGACGGCGTCCGCCAGCCGCTCCACCGGCCGCGCCAGCCGGGCCGCCGACCACAGGGCGAGCCCAAGCGCCGCCGCCATCGCCGCGACGACCATCAGCCCCACCTCGACCGGCGTGGCCCGGGCCCGCCAGTGGCGCGGGCTGGAGACCTCCAGCCAGCTCCCGTCGGACAGCTCGAACATCAGCCGCGCCGGCCGGAGGTGCCGGGCGAGCGCCGCCGCCAGGTCGGCGAGCCCGGCCTCCAGCCCGGCGTCGCGCGGCAGCGGCGGCGCGACGGTCTGCAGGGTGCCGCCGTCGATGGCGACCAGCGCCGACCGCGGCCCGCCGGAGCCGGCCAGCGGCACCGGCAGGACGCGCCAGCCCTTCGGCACCCCGGGCTCGGGGCCCGGCTGCCAGCGCGCCTGCAAGGCGTCGTCGTCGCCCGCCGGCAGGGCCGCCACCACCGACCCGCCGCCGGCGAGCGCCCGCTCGCAGTCGCGCAGGATGCGGGCGATCGGCGCGCCGAGGCGCTCGGCGGTCAGCAGGTCGGCCTGCCGCCGGGCGAGCCGGTCGGCGCCGACCAAGGTCGCGGCGAAGATCAGCAGGACGACGGCCGCGGCGACGGCGCCGATGCGGTAGCGCAGGCGCCGCGGCAGCAGCGTGTCGGCGAGCGTCCCCACCGCCGCGTCAGCGCCGCGGGCCGGTGGCGGAGCCGGCCGCCAGCTCCTCCACCGCGGCGGTGAACTGGTAGCCGAAGCCGCGCACCGTCTTGATGAGCTGGTCGCCGGAACCGCCGGTCTCCAGCTTGCGGCGCAGCCGGCTGACCTGGATGTCGATGCTGCGGTCGAACGCCGACACGCTGTCCCTGCGCTGCGTCAGCAGCTCCTCCCGGCCGATCGCCCGCTGCGGGTTGCTGAGGAAGGTGTTGAGCAGCTCGAACTCGCCGGAGCTGAGGTGGACCACCACGCCGTCGGGCGAACGCAGCTCGCGCTGGCCCTGGTCGAGCGACCAGCCGGCGAACCGCAGCACCTTCGGGCGGACGGCCGCCTCGGCGTGGGTGGTCCGCCGCAGCACCGACCGGATGCGGGCCAGCAGCTCGCGCGGGCTGAACGGCTTGACCAGGTAGTCGTCGGCGCCGACCTCGAGGCCGACGACGCGGTCGACCTCGCTGTTCACCGCCGTCAGCATGATCACCGGGACGTCGGACTGGGTGCGCAGGGTGCGGCACAGGCTGGTGCCGTCCTCGCCCGGCAGCATGACGTCGAGGATGATCAGGTCGATCGCCCACTGGTGCAGCGCGTTGAACATGGCCACGCCGTCGACCGCCGTCGACACGCGGAAGCCGTTCTTCACCAGGAAGTCGTGGAGCAGGTCGAGCAGGTCGCGGTCGTCGTCGACGACCAGAATGTGCCGGTCCTTGTCCATGCCCTCTGCCCACCCCCGCCCCGTCGACGGCGCCCCCGGACGCCGGAACCCTAGCCAAAAAGCGGACCACCCGCCAGCCTCAGATGCGGCGCCCGGTCGCCGGATCGAACAGGCTGGCCCGCGTCATGTCGACGACGAAGTCGGCGGTGGCGCCCTCCGGCGGCGCGTCGCCCGGCTTGACGCGCGCGGTGGCGCCGCCGTCGCCGAGGTCGATGTGGGTCAAGGTGTCGGCGCCGGTCGGCTCCAGCACCCTGACCCGGCATTCGATGCGCACCGCTCCCGGCTCCGCCCCCGGCGCGCCGCGGGTGATCGCCTCGGCGCGCAGGCCCAGCACCAGGTCGCGGCCGATGCGGTCGGCAAGGCCGGCGCGGTCCCCGGCCAGCGGCAGGAACTGCGGCAGCCGCCGGCCGTGCGCCAGGGACTTGACCAGCACCCCGAGGCGCCCGTCCTCGACGGCGACGGTGGCCGGCAGGAGGTTCATGGGCGGCGCGCCGACGAAGCCGGCGACGTAGACGTTGGCGGGTTCCTCGTACACCCTCTGCGGTGGCCCGACCTGCTGGACGACGCCGTCGTGCAGGACGGCGATGCGGGTCGCGAGCGTCATGGCCTCGCTCTGGTCGTGGGTGACGTAGACGATGGTGGCGCCGAGGCGCTGGTGGAGGCGCTTGATCTCGGTGCGCAGGTCGACACGCAGCCGGGCGTCGAGGTTCGACAGCGGCTCGTCGAACAGGAAGATCCGCGGGTTGCGGATGATGGCGCGGCCCATGGCGACGCGCTGGCGCTGGCCGCCGGAGAGCTGCGCCGGCTTGCGGTCGAGCAGGTGCTCGATCTGCAGCATGCCGGCGACCCGGCGCACCGCCTCGGCCCGCTCGGCGCGCGGCACGCCGCGCATCTCCAGCCCGAAGCCGATGTTGCGGGCCACCGTCATGTTGGGATAGAGCGCGTAGGACTGGAACACCATGGCGACGTCGCGGTCCTTGGGCGGCACGTCGTTCATCGCCCGGCCGTCGATGCGGATGGTCCCGCTGGTCACCGTGTCGAGGCCGGCGATCAGGTTGAGCACGGTCGACTTGCCGCAGCCCGAGGGCCCGAGCAGCACCAGGAGCTCGCCGTCCTCCAGCGCCAGGTCGATGCCCTTGAGCACCTCCTGGCCGGCGAACCGCTTGTGCACCTGGTCGAGGGTGAGGGTGGCCATCGGCGTCATCCCTTGACGGAGCCGGCGGTCAGACCGCGGATGAAGTAGCGGCCGGCCAGCGCGTAGACGGCCAGGGTCGGCAGGGCGGCGATCATCGCCGCGGCCATGTCGACGTTGTACTGCTTCACCCCGGTCGTCGTGTTCACCAGGTTGTTGAGCGCCACCGTCACCGGCTGGGCGTCGCCGGCGGCGAACGACGCGCCGAACAGGAAGTCGTTCCAGATCTGCGTGAACTGCCAGATGACGGTGACGACCAGGATCGGTCGGGCCAGCGGCAGCATGATCTTGAAGAAGATCTGGAAGAAGCCGGCGCCGTCGATGGTCGCCGCCTTCACCAGGTCGTCGGGCAGGCTGACGAAGTAGTTGCGGAAGAACAGGGTGGTGAAGGGCAGCCCGTAGACCACGTGCACCAGGACGAGGCCGGTGGTGGTGCCCGCCACCTGCAGCCAGCCCAGGGTCTGCGCCATCGGCAGCAGCACGAGCTGGGTCGGCAGGAAGCTGCCGAAGAGGATCAGCCCGAACACCAGGTTGGCGCCGCGGAAGCGCCACTTGGTGAGGGCGTAGCCGTTGACGGCGCCGAGCAGCGTCGAGACCAGCACGCTCGGCACCACCATGACCAGGGAGTTGCGGAAATAGGGGGCGAGGCCGGAGCAGTCGACGCCGATGCACGCCTCGTCCCAGGCGTAGCCCCACGCCGCGACGCTGATCTCGCGCGGCAGCGCCAGCAGCGAGCCGGAGCGGATCTCGTCGCTGCCCTTGAGCGACGTCGACAGCATCACGAGCAGCGGCGCCAGGTAGTAGAGGGCGAACAGGCCGAGCACGGCGAAGAGGACGAGGCGGCCGACGCGCCCGGACCATCCGCCGCCGCCCGGCAACGAGGCGCCGTCAGACACGCTTGGTCTCCCTCAGCTCGGAATAGAGATAGGGCACGATGATGGCCATCACGGTCGCCAGCATCATGATGGCGCTGGCGGCGCCGATGTTGATCTGGCTGCGGCGGAAGGTCATCTCGTACATGAAGGTGGCCGGCAGGTCGGTGGCGTAGCCGGGCCCGCCGCCGGTCAGCGCCACCACCAGGTCGAAGCTCTTCACCGCGAGGTGGGCGAGGATGACGACCGCGCTGAAGAACACCGGGCGGATCGACGGCAGGACGATGCCCCAGTAGATCCGCGCCACGCTGGCCCCGTCGAGGCGGGCGGCCTTGACGATCTCCTCGTCGACGCCGCGCATGGCGGCGAGGAACAGCGCCATCACGAAGCCGGACCCCTGCCACACCGCGGCGATCACCAAGGCGTACACCGCCATGTCCTGGCGGACGATCCAGTCCAGGGTGAAGCTCTCGAAGCCGAGGTCACGCACGAACCGCTGGATGCCGATCGTCGGGTTGAGCATCCATTTCCAGGCGGTGCCGGTGACGATGAAGCTGAGCGCCATGGGGTAGAGGTAGATGGTGCGCAGCACGCCCTCGGCGCGGACCCGCTGGTCGAGCAGCGCCGCCAGCAGCACGCCGACGGCGAGCGACACCAGGACGAACAGGCCGCCGAACACGACGAGGTTGGTCATGGCGACGTGCCAGCGCGCCATCTGCCACAGCCGCACATAGGCGTCGAAGCCGGCGAACTCGTAGACCGGCAGCAGGCGCGACGGCGTGAAGCTGATCCAGGTCGTCCACAGCACGAAGCCGTAGACGAACAGCAGGATGGCCGCGCACGACGGCGCCAGGACGAGCTTCGACATGTGGCGCTGCAGCAGGAAGGTCAGCCGCGCGCGCCGGCCGCCATCGGTCTGGGGCATCCGCGGTGCCGTCATCGCGCCAGCCTGACCGCCTCGACCAGACGCCGGACGGCCAGCGCCGAGGGCATCTCGGTGTTGAAATGCTCGGTGACGACGTCGAGGATGGCGCCGCGGACGGCGCCGGGCACGGCGATCTCGTGGGCCATGCTCGGCACCAGCGAATCCTCCTCCATGCCGCTCTTCAGGTCCGCCATCGCCTGCAGGGCGCAGACGTCGAAGCGCTCGCGCGGCGTGTCGAGGCGGGCCGGGATGGACCCCTTGTAGAGGTTGAAGGTCTCCTGGAACTTCGGCCCGAACATCAGTCGCGCCATCAGCCTCTGTCCCGCCGCCTGGTCGGCCCCGTCGACCTTGAACATGACGAAGCTGTCGCTGTTCAGGACGAAGCCGGGCGCCCCGGGGGCGGGGACGCACAGGACGTCCCGGCCGGGCTGCCGGCCGGCGGCGAGGAACTCCCCCTTGGCCCAGTCGCCCATGATCTGCATGGCCGCCTCGCCGTTCATCACCATGGCGGTGGCGAGGTTCCAGTCGCGCCCGGGAAAGCCCGGGTCGACGTAGCCGCGCAGCCGGCGCATCTGGTCGAACACCCGCACCATGGTGGCGGAGCCGAGCGCCGCCTCGTCCAGCCGCACCAGCGCCCGGCGGAAGAAGTCGGCGCCGCCGAGGCCCAGCACCACGGTCTCGAACAGGGTGGCGTCCTGCCAGGGCTGGCCGCCGTGGGCCAGCGGGGTGATGCCGGCCGCCTTCAGCCGGTCGGCGGTGGCGTTGAACGCCTCCCAGGTGGTCGGCACGGCGGCGCCGACCCGGGCGAGCACCGCCGGGTTCGCCCACAGCCAGTTGACCCTGTGGATGTTGACGGGGACCGCGACGTAGTGCCCGCGGTGCTTCACCACCTCCTGGAGGGCGGGCGGCAGCAGCTCGTCCCAGTGCCCCTCCGCGGCGACGTCGTCGAGCGTCACCAGCACGCCTTCGGCGGCCCACTCCTTGATGCTCGGCCCCTTGAGCTGGACCACCGTCGGCGGCACCCCGGCCAATGCGCGCGAACGCAGCACCGTCGCCGCGGCGTCGCCGCCGCCGCCGGCCACCGGGGCGTCCTTCCAGGTGCCGCCGGCCGCCTCGAAGTCCTGCTTCAGCACCGCCACCGCCTTGGATTCGCCCCCCGACGTCCAGTAGTGGAGGACCTCGACCCGCGGCTCGGCCGCCGCGGCGCCGGCGAGCAGACCGGCGGCGGCCAGGACCGTAATCAGGGGGCGCAAAAGGCGGCGGGGCATGGCATCCCTTGGGATCGCGGGCGGACGGGGGGCGAGCGTGACCGCCCGCCGCGCCGCCCGCCTTGATCTGTCACATGGCCCGGCGGGATTTCCGTCAGACCACGACCGAGGCGCCGGTGTCGGCGGTGCCGACGGTGCGCCGGAACACCGCGAACAGCTCCCGGCCGATGCCGTGCTCGTTGGCCGACAGGTCGGCCTCGGCCGCCGGCCGGGCCGCCAGCGCCTCGGCGTCGACCAGCACCTCGAGCCGGCCGGCGGTGGCGTCGAGACGGACGCGGTCGCCGTCGCGAAGCCGGGCGATCGGCCCGCCGGCCGCCGCCTCAGGGGTGACGTGGATGGCGGCGGGGATCTTGCCGGAGGCGCCCGACATGCGGCCGTCGGTGACCAGGGCGACGCGGAAGCCGCGCCCCTGCAGCACGCCGAGCAGCGGCGTCAGCGAGTGCAGCTCGGGCATGCCGTTGGCCCTGGGGCCCTGGAAGCGCACCACCACCACCACGTCGCGGTCGAGCCGGCCCTCGGCGTAGGCCGCCTTCACCTCCTCCTGGTCGTGGAACACCAGCGCCGGCGCCTCGACGACGTGCTGGTCCGGCTTGATCGCCGAGGTCTTGATCACCGCCTTGCCGAGGTTGCCGGTCAGCAGGGTCAGCCCGCCGGTGGGCTGGAACGGGTCGGCGTGGGGGCGCAGGATGGTGCGGTCCAGGCTCGCCACGGCCTCGCCGCTCCCCTGCCCGTCCGCCTTCTCGTCGCCTGCCTCGTCCCAGGTCACCTCGCCGTCGGCGCCGAGGCGCGGCTCGACGGTGTAGCGGGCGAGCCCGTCGCCGGCCACCGTGCGCACGTCGCCGTGCAGCAGCCCGGCGTCGAGCAGCTCGCCGATCATGAAGGCGAGGCCGCCGGCGGCGTGGAAATGGTTCACGTCGGCGACACCGTTGGGATAGACCCGGGCCATCAGCGGCGTGACGGCGGACAGCACGGCCATGTCCTCCCAGTCGATGATCACGCCGGCGGCGCGGGCCATGGCGACGAGGTGCAGCACCAGGTTGGTCGAGCCGCCGGTGGCGTGCAGGCCGACGATGCCGTTGACGAACGCCCGCTCGTCGAGGACGTCGCAGATCGGCGTGTAGGCGTTGCCGAGCCGGGTGATGGCCAGCGCGCGCCGGGTCGCCGCCCGGGTCAGGGCGTCGCGCAGCGGCGTGCCGGGGTTGACGAAGCTCGACCCCGGCAGGTGCAGACCCATGAACTCCATCAGCATCTGGTTGGTGTTGGCGGTGCCGTAGAAGGTGCAGGTCCCGGGCCCGTGGTAGCTCGCCATCTCGGCGGCCAGCAGCTCGGCGCGGCCGATCTCCCCCTTGGCGTAGCGCTGGCGCACCGCCGTCTTCTCGTCGTTGGACAGGCCCGACGTCATCGGGCCGGCCGGGACGAACACGGCGGGAAGGTGGCCGAAGCTGGCCGCCGCCATCACCAGGCCGGGCACGATCTTGTCGCACACGCCGAGGAAGAGGGCGGCGTCGAAGGCGTTGTGGCTGAGCGCCACGCCGGCCGCCAGGGCGATGGTGTCGCGCGAGAACAGGCTGAGCTCCATGCCCGGCTGCCCCTGGGTGACGCCGTCGCACATGGCCGGCACGCCGCCCGCCACCTGGGCGGTGCCGCCGGCGGCGCGCGCCGCCTCGCGGATCACCTCGGGGAACCGCTCGTAGGGCTGGTGCGCCGACAGCATGTCGTTGTAGGCGGTGACGATCCCGAGGTGGCCGGCCGCGCCCCCGGCCAGCGCCGCCTTGTCGTGGGCGCTGCAGGCGGCGACGGCGTGGGCGAGGTTGCCGCAGGCGAGGCGGGCGCGATGGGGGCCGGCCTCGGCGGCGCGGCGCGCCCGGTCGAGATAGGCGGTCCGCACGGCCGCCGAACGGCGGCGGATGGTGTCCGTGACGGTCGCGATCTGCGGATGAAGCATCGTCGTGTCCCTTTTCGGCGTTCGCGGGCGGTCAGTCGGCGTACCAGACGGTGGTCGGCCCGGGGCGGTCGAGCACGACCCGCACCGGCGCCTCCTCGACGGTCGCGCAGGCCAGCGCGCGCTCCAGCGCGTCGCGCTTGGCGGAGCCCACGATCAGGAGATGGACATGGCCGGCGCCGCGCAGCACGGGTGCGGTCAGGGTGACGCGGGGTTCCGGCGCGCCCGGGGCGTGGATCGGCAGCAGCGGGCGCCCGCCGGCAGGGTCCAGCGCCGCGGCCAACCCGTCGGCACCGGGGAACAGGGAGGCGGTGTGCAGGTCGTCGCCCATGCCGAGCACGCACACGTCGAGCGGCAGCGCCGTCTGCATCAGCTCCGCCGAACGGGCGGCCAGGGCCTCGTCCGGCGGCAGGGCCGCGTCGTGCAGGGCGACGAAGCGCGCCGCCCCCGCCGCGCCGGCGAGCAGGGTGGCGGCGGCGAGCCGCTGGTTGGAGCGGGGGTGGTCGGCGGGGACGCAGCGCTCGTCCGACAGCGTCACCGCCACCCGCTGCCACGGCAGGGCGGTGGCGCCGAGGCGGGTCAGGAACGGTCCCGGCGAGGTGCCGCCGGGGACCGCCAGGGCGGCGCGGCCGCGGGCGTCGACGGCGGCGCGCAGCTGACCGGCGACCGCCGCCGCCAGCCGGTCGGCGAGGACGTCGCGGTCGTCGAACGTGGCGATCTCCAGGGGCATCACGCCATCTCCCGCCAGCGGCGCTGGTCGCGGTGCAGCAGCATCAGCGCGTCCTCCGGCCCCGAGGAGCCGGGATCGTAGAGGTGCGGGCGGTCCTTGCGGTCCTCCCAGGCGGCGATGATGGGGTCGACCCAGGCCCAGGCGGCCTCCACCTCGTCGCCCCGCATGAACAGCGTCTGGTCGCCGCGGATCACGTCCATCACCAGCCGCTCGTAGGCGTCGGGCATGCGCAGCCCGTTCTCCTTGAGCGTCGCGGCGAACGACATGTCGAGCTCGGCCGGTGCCAAGCGCATGCCGCCGGGACCGGGATCCTTGATGGTCAGCGCCAGCTTGATGCCCTCGTTGGGCTGCAGGCGGATGCACAGGACGTTGGGGCCGGGGTGCCAGCTCTTGCCGCGGAAGATCGAGTGCGGCGCCTCCTTGAACTGGACGACGATCTCCGACATGCGGGTGCGCAGGCGCTTGCCGGTGCGCAGGTAGAAGGGCACGCCGGCCCAGCGCCAGTTCGACACCTCGGCGCGCAGGGCGACGAAGCTCTCGGTGCGGCTGTCGGCCGCCTCCGCCTCGTCGTGGTAGGACGGCGTCTGGGCGCCGCGCCGGTACTGGCCGCGCACCACGTGCAGCGGGTCGGTGACCGGGGCCAGCGAGCGCAGCACCTTGAGCTTCTCGTCGCGCACCACGTCGGGCTCGAAGCGCGCCGGCGGCTCCATGGCGACGAGGCAGAGGAGCTGCAGGAGGTGGTTCTGCACCATGTCGCGCATGGCGCCGATGCCGTCGTAATAGTGGCCGCGCCCGGTGATGCCGACGGTCTCCGCCACGGTGATCTGCACGTGGTCGATGTGGTGGGCGTTCCACAGCGGTTCGAACAGGGTGTTGGCGAAGCGCAGCGCCATCAGGTTCTGGACGGTCTCCTTCCCCAGGTAATGGTCGATGCGGTAGATCTGCGTTTCCGGGAAGCGCGACGACAGGCAGCGGTTGAGGGCGCGCGCCGAGGCGAGGTCGTGGCCGAGCGGCTTCTCCACGACCAGGCGCGAGCGCTCGTCGGCGATTCCCAGCTCGTGGATGCGTGCGGCGATCGCCTCGAACAGGCGCGGCGCCACCGACAGGTAGAAGGAGCGCACCGGCCGGTCGGAGGCGTCGAGCACCTCCCGCAGCGCGCTCCAGCCGAGGTCGGAGGCGGCGTCGAGCTGGCAGTAGCTCATGCACGCCAGGAAGCGCCGGCGGGTGTCGGGATCGAGGCTCTCCGGCTCGACGAACTCCGACAGGGCCTCGTCGACGGCGTTGCGGAAGCCGTCGGCACCCATGTCGGTGCGGGCGACGCCGATCACCCGCGCGCCCTGCGGCATCTGGCCGTCGTGGAAACGGTGGTAGAGGGCCGGCAGCAGCTTGCGCCGCGCCAGGTCGCCGGTGGCTCCGAAGACGACCAGGTCGAAGGGATCAACGGGAACGACATGGGCCACCATGGGCACTCTCCTGTCGGTGATGCGGGGCGGGTCGGAAAGGGGCGGCGGCGCGATCGGTTGTCCTGCCCTGCCGGGCGTCGTCGGGGGGATCGTGCCTGCGTTTTGCAGTGCGGTCAAACGCCGCACGCACCGACGCGCGGCGGCAAATTTCGGCTGGCGGGAGGCCGCCGGCCCCGCCCGGGGGGGAGGGAAGGCCGCGGAACGCATGCCCTCCCCTCCCCCGGGCGGATGGCCGCGGCCGCCGCGGTCAGGCGGCCGCCTCCACCCGGTCGGCGGCCAGGCCGACGATCAGATGCAGGACGCCGGCGGCGACGACGGCGACCGCGGCCACGCCGGCCCGGTCCAGGGCGGCGCGGTCGACCGCCTGTCCGTCCACCAGCTCGACGCGCAGCCGGGTCAGCGCGATCGGCTCGATCGTCCTGATGTTGGCGTCGCCGCCCAGCGCCCGGCGGATCGCCCCGGACTCCGCCGCGCGCCGCAGGGCCGCGGCATCGCCGTCCGGGGCCGGCACGGCCGCCGGAGCCGCCGGGACCGCCGGAGCCGGGACGGCGGCCGGCGCGCCGAGGGAACGGCCGATCTTCTGCAGGAAGGAGAAGGCGGACATCTGTGGACCTCCTGTTCCGGACGGGCTCAGCCGAGGGTGGGGACCAGGGCCGGCTGGACGTCGTCCGCAGCGCCGGCGGTGGCCTTGAGATACTCGCTCATCTCGGTCTTCAGGTTCTCCGACAGCGGGCCGAAGATCGCCTGGATGCCGCCGCCCACCACCATCACGCCGGCGGCCCCCATAGCCTTGAGCCGGGCGTGGTCGACCTTGGCCGGGTCGTTCACGGCGACGCGCAGGCGGGTGATGCAGGCGTCGAGGCTGGCGATGTTGGCGCGGCCGCCGAACGCCAGCACCAGGTCGCGGGCCCGCCCGCCGGCGACGGCGACGGCGCCCGTCTCGACGCTCTCCACCTCGCGGCCCGGCGTCTTCAGGTCGAACATGCGGATCGCCGTGCGGAACACGCCGTAGTAGATGGCGGCGTACGCCGGGCCGAGGATCAGCACCAGCCACCAGCGCTGGGCGTTCACGCCGAGGGCGTTGAACAGCACGAAGTCGATGCCGCCCTGGGAGAAGGTGAAGCCCATGTGCATGTCGAGCGTGTTGGCCAGGAACTGGGTGGTGGCGGCCAGCACGGCGTGGATCAGGTAGAGCACCGGGGCGACGAACAGGAAGGAGAACTCGATCGGCTCGGTGATGCCGGTGAGGAACGAGGCGAGCGCCGCGGAGATCATCATGCCGCCGACCTTGACCCGCTGGTCGGGCCGGGCCTCGTGCCAGATGGCGATGGCCGCCGC